>JAJZRF010000096.1 GCA_021847425.1 Deltaproteobacteria bacterium
GCCGGGCCGTGCAGAGCCAGGGACGCAACTGGGTGAGAACGGAGGTTATTGACCATGGGGCCGGAATTCCTCCGGAGCTTCTCACCCAAATCTTCGAGCCGTTTTTTTCCTCGAAGAAACCGGGGGAGGGGACCGGACTTGGGTTGTCCATCAGCGCCGGTCTGGTCCGGGATTTTCAGGGGGAGATCAGGGTGGAAAGCGAACTGGGCGATCACACCACCATGACCGTGGATCTGCCTGCGTATGAAGAATGAACCGTATAATAAGCCGGTTGAGAACTCTTTTTTTGTGTCGCTGACCTGCGCCGATGGGGCAAGCCCATCCGCTGACCTTTTTCCTTTTTTATGAGGGCAGAAATGATTGATCTGGACAAATCAGAGACCAGGATACTGGTGGTTGACGACGAGGAAAGCCTGCGGCTGACATTTCAGATGTTTCTCGGCCGCGAGGGGTACGGGCCGGTGGAGACCGCCTCTACCTTTGAAGAAGCCATTGGGCTCATTGAACAGCAGACCTTTGATCTGATCATCAGCGATATCGTCATGGAGGGGGCGTCCGGCATCGACCTGCTGCGGCGGGTCCGGGAATTGGGCCTTGAGTGTCCGGTGGTCATGGTCACCGGCTATCCCAACATCAACACCGCTTCCGAGGCGGTGCGGTTGGGGGCCTTCGACTATCTGGCAAAGCCGGTGAAAAAGGCCGACCTGCTGCGCACCGCGCGCATGGCCTTGCAGCAGTACAGTCTCTGGAAGGAGAAGGAGCGGCTGACCGGAGAAAAGGAGCGCTACCAGCAGTATCTTGAAACGATCTTTCGCAGCGTCCGGGACATGATCATCACCGTTGACCATGATCTGCGGGTGGTGCAGATGAATGATCAGGCCAAGAACTGGGCGGCCACGCACATGCCCGGCCTTGCCATCGGCGCCGGTCTGGAAGAGGTGGCCGATTCCTTTGCCGTGTTTGCCGCGGATGTGCAGAAGGTCCTGGAATGCAGAGACGCGGTGAGCGAGCATCGCATTGAGGTCAATCTGGAGACCTGCGGCCATGTTGTTTTCCGGATCAGCGCGGCGCCCCTGGAAAGCCAGCAGGACAAGGGTTTCCTCGGAGTGGTGCTGGTGTTCCGCGATGTGAGCCGGTTGGAGGATCTGGAAAAACGGGGCAAACGCACTTATTTTCATCGGCTGGCCGGGGTGAGCAGGGCCATGCAGACGGTGTATACCCTCATCGAAAACGTCGGCCAGGTTGACACCTCGGTTCTGATCACCGGAGAATCGGGCACCGGCAAGGAGCTGGTGGCCGAAGCCCTGCATGCGGAAAGCCCGCGCCGGGACATGCCCCTGGTGAAGTTCGATTGCACTTCCATCCCGGAAAACCTCATGGAGTCCGAGCTGTTCGGCCATAAGAAGGGTTCCTTTACCGGAGCGGACCGCAGCCGGGAAGGGCGGATTCTCCAGGCTGACGGCGGCACCCTGTTTCTTGATGAGATAGGCGATATCTCGCCGCTCATGCAGCTGCGCTTGCTGCGTTTTCTTCAAGAGCGCACCTTTTATCCGGTTGGCGAGGACAGGCCCGTCACCGTGGATGTCCGGGTGGTGGCAGCCACCAACGCCGATTTGAAACAGAAGGTTCAGCGGGGAGAGTTCCGGGAGGATCTTTACTACCGGCTCCGGGTGATTGACATCACCCTGCCGCCGCTCAGAGACCGGCAGGGAGATTTGCCCATTCTGGTGGAGCTGTTTCTGGCGCGTTTCAGCAAGCGGTTGAACAAGAGCATCACCGGAATCTCCGATCAGGCCTTGCAGCTGCTCGCCGCTTACAACTGGCCGGGAAACGTCCGGGAGTTGGAGCATGTGGTGGAGCGGGCCTGTGTGTTGTGTACGGACGATACGATCACCACCTCCAATCTCCCGGAGGAGGTGCGCAGTGGTGGCCGGGCCATCGCTGCAACACCAGGGGGTGGCGTCGCTGCGCATCCGGCCGGGGCTGATGCCGGGGGCGCGGTCCCAGCCCCTGTCTCGCGGGAGAGTGAGGAGGCGCATATCCTCAGCATCATCGCCCAGACCGACGGCAACAAGGCCAAGGCCGCCCGTCTGCTCGGTATTGACCGCAGTACGCTGTACCGGAAGATGAAAGCCTACGGCCTGGAATAGCAGAGTGTTGCACGCGCAACACTCTGCGACACATGCAACAGTTAAAGTGTGGCGCCACATTCCGTGACGCCACACTTTTTGTTACTTCCCCCCCCTGTCCTCCCCAAGGCCAACCTCCGCTGCGGCTACCCCTGAATATCTTTGTAATCTAATTACAACATATTGATATCAAAAGATTTATTTCCTTTCTGCCGGTTTGTCTGCCCCCGTTTCATCGTGTTGGGGATTCTTTTTTATTTCCTTCGTAATCAAGTAGTTACAGTTGTGGATTAGAAAACTTCCCGCCGCCCCCGCGGCTGTGTTGGCACACCCTGTGCAATGTTCACTGTTCAAACGAAACAAGAATCGTGATAAGAACGAAAAAACAAAATCATAGGAGGCTCACCATGAAGAACACATTGCAGAAGCAGGGACTCGGTCTTGGCGAACTCGATCAGGAAGCAATCGGTGAGGGAGTCTCCCAGGCAGGTGTGGCAGTCATCCTTACCCTGGCAGCATTAATCGGTATCTGGGGCATTGCCTGTCTGGTCGGCGGGATGAGCACCATGGGCGGAATCATGGAGCTGGGCCGCGGCTGGCTCACCGCAGTGACCGGCGGGATGTAAGCTGGCTGAAAAGACAAAAGCGATTATTTCAGGATCATAGAAAAAAATCGAATTCAACAAGGAGAAAGATCATGGAAAAGGCAATGACGGAAAAGAAAGGCGCAGGAATTTTCATGGCAGTAATGGGTGGCATCGGCGCAGCAATTGGCTTGTGGGCGCTTGCCGCTATAAGTTTGAGTATCTCCAGGGCGGGTTTGGGAGAAGTGTTTCGTCAGTACATGGTGGCCATCGGGCTGATCAGTGAGCAGCACACCCTGGTGGATTTTTACACCCACATCAAAGGCGTGGAGTACCTGATCTGTCTCGCCTTCTTCGCCGCATTCCCGGTGTTCTTCAAGTATGTCAACACCCCGAAGGTTACGGTTCCCGGCCAACGCTGATTAGGAGCCGTGCGGATGCTTTGTTCTTTGAAGCATCCGTTACGGCACCTGATGCCGCTTTAACGGCTAACCTTGCAGTACCTCCCCTTGAGCCCGGGTTCGCCCGGGCTTTTTTTTTGCCCAAGTTTTAAGGGGGAGGTGGTAGGCTTCTAAAGAGACTTGGTCCGGATGTTGCAACATGTTAGTTGCAGAGCGTGTTCATCTGTGTGGTATTTATTCTGTCCGGGAGGGAGATCGTGGCCAAATACGTGCGAAATTATCTGTTGCTCATGTTGGCGGCTGCCCTGGCCGTTGTCGCGTATAACGTCTGGATCGTGGAAAACCGTCCCCCAATGTTTGAGTATTCAGGCTTTCTGGCCAAGCTTGAAAATAACGAGATAAAAGAGGTGCGGATACAGGGACAGGCAATTACCGCCACGGACAGTTATGGCCAGACATTCTCGACCTATGCCCCGGATGTGCAACTCCTTCTCCCCCGGCTTGAGAAAAAGAATATTCGTATTTCCGCCAGAAAGCCCGATGCAGCCTCGCCTTTCTGGTCATCAACCTTTCCTGTTCTGCTGCTCATGGGCGGCTGGATGTTTTTTATGATCCGCAGTCAGAAAGGCGGCGGCAGCAGCAGTGTCAGCGGCGGCGGTTTTGGCAAAAAAAAGATCGCCATGGCCCCGGATAAGGCGAACCGGGTCACTTTTGCGGACGTGGCAGGCATTCCCGAGGCAAAGGAAGAACTTGTCGAAATCGTGGATTTCCTGAAGGATTCGAAGAAGATCACGCGGCTTGGCGGCAAAATTCCCAAGGGGGTGCTGCTGCAAGGCCCCCCGGGAACCGGGAAAACCCTGCTGGCCAAGGCCATTGCCGGGGAGGCGGGCGTTCCTTTTTACAGCATCAGCGGCTCTGATTTCGTTGAGATGTTTGTCGGGGTCGGCGCCTCACGGGTGCGGGATCTTTTCGCCCAGGCCAAGAAAAGCGCGCCTTGCATCATCTTCATCGATGAGATAGACGCGGTGGGCCGCAGCCGCGGGGCTGCCGGGGCCATGGGCGGCCAGGATGAGCGGGAACAAACCCTTAATGCCCTGCTGGTCGAGATGGATGGGTTCCAGAGCGATC
>JAJZRF010000097.1 GCA_021847425.1 Deltaproteobacteria bacterium
CAGGCCGCGCCGGCCGTGACGGGCTGGCCGCCGAAGCGTTGCTCCTGTTCGGCTACGGGGATATCGCCCTGGCCCGCGGCCTGATCGAAAACAGCGGCAATGCGGAACAGAAGCGGATCGAAATCCACAAGCTCAACACCATGGTGGGCTTTGCCGAGGCCTTGAGCTGCAGGCGGCAGGTGCTGCTCGGCTATTTCGGCGACCGTTTGGAGCAGGATTGCGGAAATTGCGATATCTGTCTCAACCCGCCGGAGCTTGTCGATGTGACGGAGGATGCCCGCAAGGCGTTGTCCTGCGTCTTCCGGGTGGATCAGCGTTTCGGGGTGGGGCATGTGATCGAGGTGCTGCGCGGCTCAAAAAAAGAGCGGCTCCTGCAGCTGGGGCATAACCACCTTTCCACCTACGGCATCGGCGCGGACAAAAGCCAGGAATACTGGGGCAGCATTCTGCGCCATCTGGTGCAGCAGGGGTATCTGGAGCAGGATGTGGGGAATTTCTCGGTGCTCAAATTGAGCGATTCGGCCCGTCCCCTGTTGCGCGGGGAGCAAACCCTCAGGATGGCCAAACCCAGGGCGAAGGCTGTTGCCCTGCCCAAGGCGGTGCGGCGCAAGGTGGGTGACCGTGAGTACAACCAGGAGCTGTTTGAGAGGTTGCGCGCGGTGCGCAAAGGTTTGGCCGATGCGGCCGGGGTGCCGCCCTTTGTTATTTTCAGCGATGTCGCCCTGGCGGAGATGGCTGCCTACCTGCCCACCGACAACGAGGGTTTTTTGCGGATCCACGGCGTCGGCGCCCACAAGCTCGAACGCTACGGCGCGGAGTTTCTTGGAGAGATAGAGCGGTGTTGCAAGACAAGCGGGGGGGAGGATTAAGGATTTTCCAGAGGGGAGGATATTTTTACAAGAGATGCATGCCCACCTTCACCACCACCTTTTTGGTAAAGACCGGAACCTGTCGGGTCATGAGCGATGGCATGTGCGCATCATGGGGGACCAGAGCCATAGAATTCCCAGGGAACCCCGACCACCTCTAACCACCGGAACAATAATCTCAAGATTATTGAGACAGTTAATCACCGAGTTAATAGGATAGTACCAATTTTTCAAGTTTATCAAGGGTGTATGTTTTGTCTTTCCGCAAATCAATATGCTGGGGTTCAACCGTGATTTTCGAGCCGGCCATGCTGGTAAAGGAGTCGAAGGTATTGCCTTCCAGATCAAAATGTTTTCTGGCGAGAATGGCAAAATCATTCCCGTAGGCTCTGAAAAGCAGGGTTTCGGGATAATGTGCCTGCAATTCGACAGCGAACTCCTGGATGAGGCGATTTCCTTGCTCCCACCCTTGTCGTTTATTGTATTCCAGAACATTCTGCAGATGCAGGATATGAAGGCAGGTATATTCCTGTAGATTCTGGTTGTTCTGAAGGAAAATTCTCAGGTAATCCTCATTGAACAGTCCGGTCAATTTGTCATTAAAAAAATAAGAAAGTCGTTTTTTTTCAATATCCGTGGTCGGTGTCTGGGTGATGGCCACCGGGCTCGTTGTCTCCTTGAGCGCCTTGATGGCTGCGGCGACAACTTCAGGGTGAAACTGGCTGCCGCTGAGAGATTCAAGTTCAGCCAGGGCTTCCGGGATTTTTTTTCGTGGTTTATAGATACGGTTGGTGGTCATGGCGTCGAAGGCATCGGCAACGGTCAGTATGCTGGAGAGAAATGGAATATCATTGCCTCGCAGTCCGTCAGGATAGCCCAGCCCATCATAGCGTTCATGGTGGTGGCGAATAATCTCGGCCAACTCCCTGTACATTTCAATGTTGGAAAGCATTTCATGGCCAGCAGTGACGTGGAGTTTAATCAGGTCATAGTCCAGACTACTCAGTTTTCCGGGTTTGAGCAGAACTGAATCCGGGGTGGCTATCTTGCCGATATCATGGAGGATGGCAGCCTTGTAGAGTTTTGCTGTCTCCTGGTCTGCAACGCCCATGACTCCGGCTATCTTCTGACAATATCTGGCCACTCGTTCGGTATGGCCGGCGGTATAGGTATCCCGTTGCTCAATCATGTCCACAAAGGTGAAGATCGTCTCTTCATAATTGGCCGTTCGCTCGAGCGTCAGTCTGGTTACTTCTTCTCTGTGGCGAAAGGAGCCAATGGCGAAACCGAGATCCCCGGCAAGTTCTTCCAGCATGGCGATCTCTTCCTGTTCAAATCCTTCTCTCAGCCAGGTATAGACGGTGAGGGCGCCAAGCGGTTCAGCTGATTGTCCGGCCCGCAGAGGGAGGCCGATGACAGACTGAAACCCTTTCATCTTGATCTGATCACGCCAGGGAGTAAGATCCTGGTCTTGGAGGCGGTCGTTGATCACGGTGCGGTCTTCCCGGATACACCTGGCTGTTGGACTTTGATAAAAGGGCAAGTCAGGGGCATCGACAGGATATGGGGGTTCTGCCAGGTATTTTTTGATATCGTCGGAACTGTATATTTTCTGAATCTTCTCATTTTTCAGCAGGCCAATCCAGCAGAAACCATAGTGTCCATGCTGGACAAATCGTTCACACGACCCTTGCAGCAGGACTTCCAGGTTTGGAGAGGTGACCAGTAATTTGTTGATATCGGCCACGGTCTGCAAGATGCCCTTGAGATAGATCTGTTGTTCGAGAAGGGCATTGATTTTTTTTGTCCGTTGAAGCACTTTGGCCTCAAGAGTGATGTTCAGTCTGTCCACTTCAAGTTTTTTCTTCTGCAGGATTCGATTCAAGAGAAGAATGTACCATGCAACGGATATGACCAGGAAGACAGCCAGGCCCAGAAGGGTAAATTGCCGCCAATAGCGGGCAAGGACATCAGCAAGGGAGAACTTGCCATAGTCTTTATAGGGGCCGATCTTCAGGTCAAAAAGACAGTCATGCACGGGTTGATAATTCAGGGGGATGGTCCAGCCTGCCGATTGACTGGCCAAGGCAGCCGGATCGTTGCTCTCCATGGCCATCAGGGCGCCGGCAACCAGACGGGAAAGCCTGTCTGGGGTGGTCTTGATGGCGGCCATGGGCCATTCCGGGTAGAGCGCGGTGCTGAGCAGAAAGGGGAAGCCGTTTTTTGGTTGCTGGTTAATAATCTTCAGTTGTTTCAGGATGATAGCCCCACTATCCGCCATCCGTTCAAGGGTGTCGGTACGCACTGTCCCTGCGTCAACCGTGCCCGCAAGAACGGCACGGACAACACCCTCATGGGTGCCGGCATAGCGGAGGGATGAAAAATCGGTGAACGGGTCAATGCCTTTTTTGTAAAACTCCCGCCAGGCCACGATCCAGCCCCCGAAAGAAAGCGGGTCCACTGCCATGAAGGACTTTCCCTTGAGGTCGGTGAAGTTGCTGATGTCATGGCGGTCAGCTTTCGTGAAAATCACGCCGCCAAAGGTAGTGGTCTGTTGGCCGGGTAGATTCTGGTTGATCAGGGTGGCTATCCTGCTGACCCCGTAGAGTTTCTCCAGTTCCACATAAAAAGCGGGGTGGGTCAGCACAAAATCGACCCTGCCCTGTTGTACTGCCTCATGAATTTCTTTAAATCCTAGGGGGACTATGGTGAAACGGTAATCGGGGAGTTTAGTGGAGAGATAATCAGCCGTTGCCGACCATTCTTCCACAGCGATATCTTCTCCGCTTTTGGCGAGGACGCCTATGGATACGGTTTGGGTTCCGGCCCACAGCAGTTGGGGCTGAAAGAGGAGAAGCAAAAACAAGCAGGTCGTCCGGACAAGAACAGTCATAGTCTGCTAGGGAAAACGTGATAAGGCGAGAAGCGAGTGGGGCTCCAAGTTTGAGCTCCATGGTTTGTGTGCAGGGAACCTTCCAAGAACATCTCCTCAATGGTATGCATCAAAAAAATATATCATAACACCAGGGGCGTCGCGGGGTCAAGTCGCTGTCACGACCATCCGGGCTGATGCCCCTGGCAGAGGGGTAACCGGCACCAGACCAGGCACGTTACTCAAGAATCAGATTCCGATCCGTACCGGAAATTGGGACATTACCCAACCCGGATTCGTGGAGGCCGAT
>JAJZRF010000045.1:0-9634 GCA_021847425.1 Deltaproteobacteria bacterium
CATTTGCCGTCGTAGATCACCTGGGTGACGTATACTCCCAGGTGCGGGCAGAGATCTTCCTCGGCAATGGCGAGGTTGGCGGTGGGAAAGCCCAGCAGCGGTCCGCCGCGCTGCTTGCCCATTTTGACCTCGCCCCGGATCTGATAGTAGCGGCCCAGCAGTTTCTTGACCTCGCGCATCTTGCCCTGGGCTACCAGTTCGCGAATCTTGGTGCTGCTGGCCAGCATCCCGTCAACATAATACGGTTCCACCACCGAGACCGTGAACCCTTTTGCCTTGCCTTGCGCCTGGAGAAAAGGGATGTCGCCCTGGCGGCTCTTGCCAAAGGCGTAATCGTACCCCACCACCAGATCCCGGACGCCGATGGTCTTGCGCAAGACCTGATCCACAAAGACTTCGGCCGGGGTATTGGCAAATTCCTTGGTAAAGGGGAGGATGACCAGCGCATCGATGTTGGCCAGGGCGATGAGTTCTTTTTTTTGTTCGGCGGTGGAGATGAGTTTGAGGCCGATGTCGGGCCGGACCACCTTGAGCGGATGCGGCTCAAAGGTGACGGCTACGCTGGTTCCTTTGTTTTGATAGGCCCTGCCCACCACCTCGGAGAAAAGGATCTGGTGGCCCAGATGAACGCCGTCAAAGTTGCCGATGGTGACTGCGGCGTTGGGGAAAGGGGCGGGTATGTCGCGGAGGTTCGTGTATATATCCATGGTGGCGGAAGTCCTGATTTTATGTGCCCACACAATAGGCGACAACGTGGAAAAGGTCAAGGCATCGGCCAAAGAGATTTTTTATGGGGGCTTGGGGAAGCGGTTGGCACAAAAGATGGCTGTTGAAATGGCAGGACCGGCAGCAGCGATAGCGGCGTGAGGAGCCGGAACGAAATGGTCAAGAAACTACATGTTATTTTTTAACGGCTCCTGAATTGTCTTGACAAACACCCTTCGGAAAAATTAATATCGCCTCTCACAATGTGCCGAAGTGGCGGAATTGGTAGACGCGCTAGGTTCAGGGCCTAGTGGGGGTTTCCTCGTGGAAGTTCGAGTCTTCTCTTCGGCACCATTTTGAAAAATGTTTTGCAGTAAAAAAATCTGGTCATGCTTCGGCATGGCCTTTTTTTTTGCCGTGCATAACATAACGGTTCTGTGCGCTTGCCCGGAATGGCTTGGCCTTGCGCTTTCTTTGCGGCCCCCGTCTCTCTTTTTGTTGACCTGAAATAGGGGGGCCGTGCTATAATACGAACATTTCCCTTTGGATAATTCAATGGAGTCGCAGAGCACATGGATATAGCTACCCTTATCGGCCTGGTTATGGGTTTCGGGGCCGTGGTTGGCGGTCAGCTTCTTGAAGGCGGCCATATCGACGCCCTTCTTCAGCCCACCGCAGCCCTTATCGTTTTGGGAGGAACGTTTGGGGCAACCTTTGTTTCCTTTCCCATCCAGGATCTTCTCCGCGCCTTCAGCAGCGCTGCCACGGCCTTTCTCCCCCAGGAGGAAGACCCGGAGGATCTGATCGGCAAACTGGTCGGTTTTGCCAGCACTGCCAGAAAGAACGGCCTGATAACCCTGGAGCAGGATGCGCAGCGGGTCAAGGATCGTTTTCTGGGCCAGGGTCTGGAAATGGTGGTGGACGGGATGGACCCCGATGAGGTCATGGCGGTCCTGCAGATCGAACTCTCCAATTTCGAGGAGCGCCACAAGGTCAGCGCCGAGGTGTTTGAGGCCGCCGGCGGCTTTGCTCCGACCATCGGCATCATCGGCGCGGTTCTCGGCCTGATCCATGTAATGAATAACCTTTCCGATACCTCCAAGCTTGGCGCGGGGATTGCCGTGGCGTTCGTGGCCACGATCTATGGCCTGATGACCGCCAATATTGTCTGCATTCCCATCAGCACCAAACTCAAGAAAAGATTGAAGGAGCAGATTCTTCAGCGGGAAATAGTGATCGAGGGTCTTCTTGCCATCCAGAAGGGCGAGAATCCCCGAATGATCGAAAAACGGTTGCGTGGTTTTACTTTGACCAGCGGGGTTTTGATTTACAGCCGAGGCGGGGGTGGTTGATGGGCAGACCGAAAAGGAAAAAGGCGCATGAGAAGGAACCGAATCTGGAGCGTTGGCTTGTTTCCTACGCGGACTTCATTACCCTGCTTTTTGCCGTTTTTGTAATGCTTTATGCCATGTCCATCGTGGACCAGAAAAAAATGGAGGAGGTGCAGGCCTCCATCCAATCCTCCTTCTCCCACGACCAGACTTCATCTCCGGCGCTCAAGGTGATCGGTTCCAAGGATTTTGGCTTGATTCCCGAAGTGCTGGACCAGCCGGTGCCGCCCCAGCCCCAGGAGGAGACCTCCTCGGCCGCCGAGACCCAGGAGTTCAGCCAGGTCAAGAAAGAGATCCAGGGCAGTCTTCAGGAATATGGCGCCCAAAACGAGGTGCAGCTGACCATCGACGAACGGGGGCTGGTTATCAGCCTGAAGGAGGCGGGTTTTTTCCCCTCCGGCGCCGCCATGGTGGAAGCGAAAGCGCTGCCCCTGCTGGATAAGATCGCCACCTCCATTTCCCACTATTCCAACCCCATTCGCATCGAAGGGCATACGGACAATGTGCCGGTCAGTTCCCCGGCCTTTCCTTCCAATTGGGAACTGTCCACGGCCCGCGCCAACAGCATTGTCCACTATCTTATCGATAAGCACGGTTTCAAGGGGGACAAGCTGTCCGTGACCGGGTATGCGGAATTCCGGCCCATCGCGGATAATGCCACCGAAGAGGGGAGGAGGCTCAACCGGCGGGTCGATATTGTCATGCTTTCCCGGAAGGGAGCCCAAGGCGAGGCGCGGAAATTCGGCGGGCAATAGCGGATGGGCGCCCAGCCCGGGGAGGTGCCCGTGCGCGGGCATGACACCCTGTCGAAGCAGGCGTCTGTCCGGGTGACTCCGGATCCGGATCTGGCCCATCTCTGGTCTCTGGTGTTGCAGGCTGCGGCTATCCCGCATGATCTGCTTCATGGCGAAACGGGCTGGCAGCTGCTGGTTTCGGAGAAAGACACTGTCCGGGCCACGGAAGAGCTGCGGCTTTTCACGGAAGAAAATCATAACTGGCCGCCCGGACGGGATGCTCGACTCGACCGCGAAGCCATTGTCGAGAACTCACCGCCCGTGCTGCCGGTTATCGGCGCCCTGGTTGTTTTTTATGCCATTACCGGCGGCTGGGAGACCCACAGCCGCTGGTTTGCCAGCGGCGCTCTTGACAGAGGCCGGGTGCTGGGCGACGGGCAGTGGTGGCGGCTGATTACCGCCCTGACCCTGCATGCGGACAGTGTGCATCTTCTTGGCAACGTTCTCTTCGGCGGCCTGCTGGTCTATTCCCTTTGCCGGCATCTTGGCAGCGGTATTGCCTGGTTTTCGGTGCTGCTCACCGGGGTTCTTGCCAATGGTCTCAATGTGTTTTTTCATGATGATCTCTATCGTTCCGTTGGGTTCTCAACCGCGGTTTTCGGCATGGTCGGCATGTTGAGCGGCTTGCGTCTGCGGCGGGTTGGCGGTTGGCAGGAAATGGTGCTTGCCTTGGGCAGCGCGGCAAGTCTCCTGGCTCTCATGGGTTCTTCCGGGGAGAGGACCGACCTGGGTGCGCATTTCTGGGGGGTCGGCGTTGGCCTTCCGGTCGGGATGATCCTTGCCGCTCTTGGGTTTGGTGGAAAGCGGGTTCTTGCGCCTCTCGGCCAATGGCTGCTCTTTGCCGGCAGCCTGGCGATCGTCTTCGGGTGTTGGTTGTGCGCCCTGTATCCTTTGGGCGGGATCTGAAATGAAGGGTTGATCATGGTTCGGGCAAGGGGTGGCAAGGAACCGGAAAACATTCCCGGCGTCTGGATCTGCGCCCCTGAAAATGTCCGGTGGTTCTAATGTTGTTAGCGGTATTATCTAGTTAAATCAATTAGATGTATAGCGTTATTACACTTCGTTCTTGAACTGCCTTGGGAAGACTGGTAGGGTCTCGCTTAAGGCAGGGCATGGGGCGGAGATTTCCCATGCCGCCCGGAATTTCGGTGAGAATTCTGTAACTATCCAGCAGCACCACAGCTGCTTCGCAGTCTCGCCGCGCTCGCTTGGCTGTCATCGACCTGCTCATGTGCATAGCACACTTCGCAGACCTCTTTCGTTCAATCCCGGCATCAAGCTGGATAGTTACAGAATTTTTTCAAAAAAGGAGTCAAGCCCATGGCCTGGGATGATCAGCAGCCACCTTGGGGCAAGAAGAAAGGCCCGCAAACCCCGGAAGAGCTTATTGCCCTCTTGCTCGGCAAGATCAAGGAGTTCTTTGAAGGAGGCGGCCTCGGGAAGAAGAGCGGCAGCGACAGTCCGGCTGCCAATATTCCCGGCGCGGGGCTTTTCGGCGGCATGGGCAGGCTCGGTCTGATCATCGGCCTTTTTTTTCTGGCCAATCTCCTGTACTCCGCCTTTTATACCATTGAGCCGGGCGAAAAAGGCGTGGTGCTGCGTTTTGGCAGATACGTCAAAACCACCTCTTCGGGGCTGAATTTTAAGATCCCTCTCGCGGATGAGGTCACCAAGGTCGATGTGGAGAACGTCCGCAAGGAGGAGTTCGGCTTCAGGACAAAAATTCCCGGCCAGCGTACCGAGTACCAGAAGACAGGCTTTGGCGCCGAGTCGCTCATGCTCACCAGCGACCGCAATGTCATCGACCTGGAATGGATCATTCAGTACAAGGTGCAGGATCCCCTTGACTTCCTCTTCAAGGTCAAGGATGTCCGGCAGGCGGTCCGGGACAGCTCCGAGGTTGCCCTGCGCCGCATCGTCGGCAACATGACTTTCGACTATGTGCTCAGCAACCGGGAAATATTGGCGGCGGCCACCCAGCGAGAGGTTCAGGCGTCTCTGGACCGGTACCAGGCCGGGGTGAAGATCGTCACTGTCCAGCTTCAGGATGTAAACCCCCCGGAAAAGGTGAAGCCCGCCTTCAATGAGGTGAATGAGGCGGATCAGGATATGAAGCGGCTGGTGAACGAGGCGGAAGAGTCATATAACCGGGAGGTGCCCAAGGCGAAGGGCGATGCGAAAAAAATGGTGGAAGAGTCGCACGGCTATGCGGTGGAGCGGGTGAATCTGGCCAAGGGCGATGCTTCCCGGTTTTTGGCTATCCTCAAGGAATACAAGGGGGGGCAGGATGTCACCCGCAGGCGGATGTATCTGGAGACCATGCAGGAGGTTCTGCCCAAGGTCAGCGAGATTTATGTGCTTGACGGAAGCAAGGGGGGGCTTCTGCCCTTTCTCGATGTCAGGGGCGGAGCCAAGACCAAGCCGGCGGCGCCCTGATATAAATCGGGTATTTTCGTACGGAAAGCAGCACGGGCCGAAGCTGCACAGGCCAAGAAAAAAATAGGGGAAGCCAGTGAAGAGGATACTGCGTGGTATTGCGATAGCGGTGGTGATTGCGGCGGGAGTGGCGCTGTACAATGCGTTTTTCATTCTGCCCGAGGGCCAGCAGGTGGTGATCACCCAGTTTGGCCGTCCGGTTGGCAAGCCCATTACCGAGGCTGGTTTGAAATTCAAGATCCCCTTTATCCAGGATGTGACTTTTTTCGACAAGAGGATTCTTATCTGGGACGGGGATCCGAATCAGGTCCCGACCAACGACAAGACCTTCGTCTATCTGGATGTCACGGCGCGCTGGCGCATCTCCAACGCCCTGGTTTTTTTGCAGGCGGTTAACAATGAGCAACGGGCTCAGACTATTCTCGATGATATTATTGATGGCACGGTCCGGGATCTGGTTAACAAGAATGACCTGGTTGAGATCATCCGCAGTTCGGATTGGGACCCGGTGGCCATGGGTTTTGGGCCCGTGGGCCCGGATGAGCAGGTCCACTATGGCCGGGACAAGATTACGGCCCTGATCCATGCCAATGCCTCCAAGGTCACGCCCAAGTATGGCATCGAGCTGGTGGATGTGATGTTCAAGCGGGTCAACTACATCGACACGGTCCAGCAACGTGTGTATGAGCGGATGATTTCCGAGCGTAAACGGATCGCGGCGGAAAAACGCTCCACCGGCGAGGGGCAGAAGTCGGAGATTCTCGGCAAGCTCGATCGGGACTTGAAGGAGATCAGTTCCCTGGCCACCCGCGAGTCCCAGGAGATCAAGGGCAAGGCCGATGGCGAGGCCGCCAGGATCTATGCGGAGGCCTACAATCAGGACCCCGAGTTCTACGCCTTTACCAAGACGCTGGACGCCTACCGGCACACCATGGGGGAAAATACCCGGCTGGTGATTTCTCCGGACTCTCCGTTTTACCGGTATCTGAAAACGCTCAAATAGACGTAACTGTCTATTCCAGGTCCAGCGGAGTGATGGGGTAGGCGGGCCGGTGTTCCTCTGCGGAGAAGGGGAGCCGGCCCTTTTTGTTGAGTTGCATCAGCAGCTCTTCAAGCTGGGTTTCGCTTTTCAGGTCCGGGCGATTCAGCAGGGTGAAGCGGCAAGAGCAGGAGGTCAGTTGTCCGCCGCACCAGGGGCAAATCTCCACCGGGCAGCCCAGGATATGGAGCTCTCCGTCCGCCACAAGGCAGACCGGGCAGAGATCGTTGTGGAGATGGGCAGGCACATACACCGGGAAGGTGGTCAGGTCCGCATGTTTTTTGAGAAAATCCTCGCGGTTTTCATGGTTGAAAAAGGCCAGCACCTCATCCTCCCAGATGCCTTCGGAAAGGGGGCCAAGAAATTCGGCCTGTTCGCTGGTGGCCAGGTAGAGATAATTGGCCAGGGTGGTGCTGGCGCAGATCAAAAAGGTTCCCTGTCTGTGGTCCAGCAGGCGCAGCACCGCGATGGCGTCTTCCAACCCTTCGGGCAGATAGCTGTAAAAGGCGTGAAAGACGTTCAGCCCCACGCTGTCCGTGTCGTGTTTTTCCACCAGGGCAGTGGCTTTGGCCAGATCATCCGGGGGAACGGCATAACGCATGAGCAGTTTGATATCAGCGAGGCGCTGGTTAAGGGTGGACATGGGTTTTCCTCTCTCTTGAATCCTTGCCTCAGGCAAGCGTTGTCTGGTGTTTAGGAGCCGTTAAGGAATAACCTGTGCAATTCTGGCCGTTCCGTTACGGCTCCTTATGCCGTGTTGGTCATGCGAAACGCCTAAGTTGTTTTTTACAACGGCTTGAGCGCCTCCAGCCAACTGCCGGTTTCCGAGGCGATGTCGTCGGCCTGGGTCAGGGCCGTGACCACGGCCAACCGTCTGGCTCCCATGGCGATCAGTTCCGGGATATGCTCTTTTTTGATGCCGCCCATCACCGTGAAGGGCAGAGGGCATCGGGCGCTGAATCTTTGTATGGCCGCAGGCCCGAGGAAGGTGGAGAGACCATCCTTGGTCCGGGTGGCGTAGAGCGGCCCGATATTGAAGTAGGAGGCCCCGCGCCTCTCGGCAGTGGCGGCCTGCTCTTCGGTGTTGCAGGACACGCCGATGATGAGCTCCGGGGCCAGGGCGCGGACCGCTGCTGCAGGGATATCGCTGTTGCCGAGGTGGACCCCGTCGGCGCCGCTGACAAGGGCGATATCCACCCGGTCATTGACGATGAACAGGGCGCCCGCTTCCAGGGTTTTTTGGCGAAAGATCCTGGCCTTTTCACAGAGGCGCAGACCGTCGGAGTCCTTGTCCCGCAGCTGAACTATTTTCGCTCCCCCGGCCAGCACGGAGTCCAGCCAGGCAAGGTCGTCGCGGCCCCTGGCCAGCCGCTCGCAGGAGACGGGGTACAGGGTCACTTCCTCAATGAATTTTTTGAGCCGCGGCTGGTACATATCGGTTCTTTCTTGCATTGTCACGGCTCTCCTCGCGGGCGGCGAATCCTCAGGTTCTTACTTGTTGAAAAAAAAAGGTATCCAAGTATATTAAACGATTCCAGCTGATCTTTCATTACGGTTTTTACGAAAACACAGGCGAGCCGTCGTTGCAAGGGCGGTAAAACGGCGAAGGGCACTTATGGGAAATGTGGTTGTTGGTCAAGAAACAGCAGAGTTGAAGCTCGACGGTAAGGTCTATCAGCTGCCGGTCATCGTTGGCAGCGAGGGGGAGAGGGCCATCGACATCCGGGCCTTGCGCGCCCAGTCCGGCTACATCACTCTGGACAGCGGCTTCATGAATACCGGCTCCTGTTGCAGCAGCATCACCTTTCTGGACGGGGAGCGGGGGATTCTCAGCTACCGCGGTTATGCCATCGAGGATCTTGCCGAGCATTGCACCTTTGTCGAGGTCGCCTATCTCCTGGATCACGGCAGCCTGCCCACCCAGACGGAGTTGAGCAAGTTCAGCCATCTGCTCGGCAAGTACGCCATGGTCCACGAGGACATGATCCGCTTTTTTGACGGCTACCCGCCCAACAGCCCGCCCATGGCCATTCTTTCCTCCATGGTCAACTCCCTGTGCAGTTTTTACCCGGACATGCTGAACAATCCCCTGGAAAACATCGACAAGATGGCGGCCCGGTTGCTCTCCAAGGTGCGGACCATTGCGGCTTTTTCCTACAAGAAATCCATGGGCCAGCCCCTGGTCTATCCGCGGCATGATCTGAGCTACTGCGCGAATTTTCTGAACATGATGTTTGATTCGCCGGTCAAGCCATACGAGGTCAACGACACGGTGGTCAGGGCATTGAACAAGCTGTTGATCCTCCATGGCGATCATGAGCAGAACTGCTCCACCGCCACGGTACGGGTGGCAGGCAGCGCCCGGGTGAACCTGTACGCCTCGATCTCCGCCGGAATCAACGCTCTGTGGGGGCCGCTCCATGGCGGGGCCAACCAGGCGGTGATGGAGATGCTCTCCCAGATCCATGCGGAAGGCGGGGACTATAAAAAATATATCGCCAAGGCCAAGGACCCGGCTGATCCCTTCCGTCTGGCCGGCTTTGGGCATCGGGTCTACAAGACCCACGATCCGCGTTCGCGGATCATCAAGAAGGCCTGCGACGATGTCCTGGCCGCCTTGAATATCTCCGACCCCCTGCTGGACATCGCCAAGGAGCTGGAAGAGGTGGCCCTGAAGGATGCGTATTTCGTGGAACGGAACCTTTATCCCAACGTGGATTTTTACAGCGGCATCATCTACCGGGCCATCGGCATCCCCACCAACATGTTCACGGTGATGTTCGCCCTGGGCCGGCTGCCGGGCTGGATTGCCCATTGGAAGGAGATGTGGGATGACCCAGACTGGCGGATCAGCCGCCCCAGGCAGATCTATGTCGGCCCCAAGCGGCGGCCCTTTGTGCCTCTTGGCCAACGGCCTTAGGTGTTCAGCCGGAGCGCTCAGATCACCCCGCACATGGCCTGGTAGTTTTCGCATTCCCGCAGACAGCGGAAAGGGCAGGGCTCCATGTTGAACCATTTTTTTCTCGGGCACCAGTACCGGCCCTTGTAAGGCTCATTGCACCCTTCGCTCGTGAGCTTTCGCCGTTGACTGGCTCCGAAGCGAACCACATCGTCGAGAATCGAAAACCGAATGATTGCCATTCCGGGTCCTCCTGTCTCTGTGGGCTGATCATGGGCTTTTCTGCCCACCTGTTACCCTCTCTATCGGCAATGTCGCACCCCCGGTAAAGGACTTATTGACTTCTGGCAATGGCTGGTGTTAATAAATA
>JAJZRF010000045.1:9734-22410 GCA_021847425.1 Deltaproteobacteria bacterium
TTTATTCTTGCGCCTGGACGAAGGGTGTCGTCACACGGTGGATTGTATTCTCCTGATTTACCTACAGATCCCGTCAGCCGCAACGAGCCGTTGTTTAAAAATAATTGTAGCATTGAAATGTCGTGACCGGCATAACGGCCTCTAAACACAGTCACGATTTTTTCAAGGGAGATTACGTGGATGCGTACTGATATCCTGCATGTCGGCGCCGGGGAGCTGACCTATGAGATCCGCAACATCGTCATTGTCGGCGAGAAGTTGCAGAAGCTGGGAACCAAGGTCTATTGGGAGAATATCGGCGATCCCATTGCCAAGGGGGAAGAGATTCCCCTGTGGATGAAACAGGTTGTTTCCGATCTGGTCATGGAGGACGCCACCTACGGCTATTGTCCGACCAGAGGAATGCTCGCCACCAGGGAATTTCTTGCCGCCAAGACCAACAAGCGCGGCGGGGCGCAGATCGGCCCCGATGACATCATCTTTTTTAACGGCTTGGGCGATGCGATCAGCAAGGTTTTTGGCCTCCTGCGGCCAACCGCCAGGGTGGTGGTCCCCTCGCCCAGCTATACCACCCATTCCTCGGCGGAGGCAGCCCACGCCGGAGACCGTCCGGTAACGTACTGGCTGAACCCCAACAATTACTGGTATCCGGATCTCGACGATCTGGAAAAACGGATCAAGTACAACCCTGCCGTGGCCGGCATCCTGATCATCAACCCGGACAACCCCACCGGCGCGGTCTATCCCGAGGAAATCCTGCGGGGCATGGTGGCCCTGGCCAGGAAATACGACTTGTTCGTGGTCTGCGACGAGGTGTACCAAGCGATCATCTACAACGGGCAGAAAACCCTGCCCCTGGCCGAGGTGATCGGGGATGTTCCAGCCATCTGCATGCGGGGTATTTCCAAGGAAATGCCTTGGCCCGGCTCCCGCTGCGGCTGGATCGAGGTCTACAATGGTGATCGCGATCCGATGTTTGCCAAGTATGTGACCTCGATCCTCAACGCCAAGATGGTGGAGGTCTGCTCCACCACCCTGCCGCAAAGGGCGATCCCGGCCATTCTCAGCCACCCGCAGTATGGTTCCTATCTCCAGGAGAGGATCAGCCGCTATGAGAAGTTTTCCAACATCGCCTACGAGGCCCTCAAGGACATCGACGGCGTGCTGGTGAACCGGACCAACGGCGCATTCTACATGAGTGTGGTTTTCAAGGAAGGCAGGCTGAACAGCCGACAGACCCTGTCCATCGGCAACAAGGAGGTGCGCACCCAGGTGGAAAATTTGGTGAACGGGCCGAATGTGGCCTTTGACAAGCGGTTTGTCTATTATCTGCTGGGGGCCACCGGTGTATGTGTGGTGCCGCTTTCCTCGTTTGCCACCGAACTGCAGGGATTCCGCATTACCTTGCTTGAGCGCAACGAGGAGCGGTTCGCCGAGATTTTCATGATAATCGCCGACGGGATCAGGCAGTACCTGAACTCATAGCACGGAGTCTGTCCACCAACAAAAAATCCTCTTTCCTTTCCGGGAAGGGGATTTTTTGTTGATGCCCCTGTTTTTTGTGCCGCGGCAAAAGAGGGGGGTCCGTGCCCTTAGTCAAGTTCCGGGTGCGTGGGGTCGGATCCCCCCCCAGAGAGGTGTCCTTGTTCCCGTAGCCCGGCAAGCAACCGGTTCAGTTCCCATGGCCGGCAATTTTCATGGGGTTCTGGTGGAGAGCACGATTTGTTGCATCTCAAGCCTGAGCTGGCGGTTTTTCACCTCGGAGAGGCTGAAGGAGGCGACCCTGTCCCCGATGAAGATATGGTATACCTGGATCGGGTCGGGAAGCTCTTTGTAGCGGCATTTCTGGACAACCACCCCGCCATCGTTCCCCCGGTAGCGTTTTTCAATGATGAGATTGGGGAAATACTTTTTGGTCAGCAGTACGTCAAGGGGCGTTTTTCCCCGGGTTGCGTGTTTGTCTTCGGCGCCGAGCATGGATCGTACGGTTTTGCTGATTGTGTCGACGAGGCTGTTGTCGGGCACATAAAAATATCCGGGTTGCGCGATCTTGTCTTTGTCCGTGGTCAGAATGGCGAAACGGGCGGTCAGCTGGGAGTGCCCATTCCGGCCGAGGATAGGCCCCTCGCCCTGGGTTGAAACCAGATGCCAGGGCCGTTGGTAGGTGAAGGACAGACCCGTGTTGTAATCCGTGTAAACCTGGGTTGGCTGCGGCTTGGGCTGTGGTTGCCCCGGTTGCGCTTCCTGCCCCGGGGCTGGCGTTGTGTCCGGAGGAGGGGCGCCCTTGGCTGCTTGCGTGGCGGTGTCCTTGGGGATGAGGGAAACACGCTTCCCTTTTGTTTCGGGATGAACGGTGGCGGCTGGTTTTTCCGGCTGGGAACTTCCGCCTGCCGTCTTCTCTTTGTCCATGCGGGGAGCCGAGCCTTTCACCGCGGGCAAGGTGCACCCGCCGACAAGGAAAACAAGGGCGAGCAAGGCCGGGATATAAGGATGTTTTTTCATGGGGTCTCCGTTGGGTTGATCTTCTGGGGAATGCATGCAAAGGTGTACCGTTGGCCGAGAAGGCTGTCAATCGCAAAAAAAGAAGCAAACGATTGCGGGACAGAAAAAGATTGCCCACCCGGCCTTTTTTTTTTAACATCCACTGCTGCGGCATATTATGGACGATGCGCAGTGGTCATCCGGCGGATTCAGGAGCCACTCGCTGTTGATCCTGTTGGTGCTGCCGCCGTTTTGGTCGTCCGGTTGACGATATTGTTTTGTTGCCTTGGCTTACGCCCGGTTGGGCACCCTCTTCCGCCTGTCCGTTATCAAGAGAGAACGTAAATGAGAATTTTATCCGGGATCCAACCCTCTGGCCAGCTTCATATCGGCAACTACTTCGGCATGATGCGTTCCATGATCGACAGCATGGATTCCAGCGAGTTGTACGCCTTTATTGTCGATCTCCATGCCCTCACCTCGGTGCAGGACCGGGAGCGGTTGTCGCGCGGCACTTTGGAGGCGGCCACCGATTTTCTCGCTCTGGGGCTGGACCCATCGCGCTGTCTCTTTTGGGTGCAGTCCGATGTGCCCGAGGTCACCGAGCTGACCTGGATTCTTTCCACCCTCACCCCCATGGGTCTGCTGGAACGCTGCCACTCATATAAAGACAAGGTTGCCAAGGGGATTGTTCCAAGCCACGGCCTGTTTTCCTATCCGGTGCTCATGGCCGCCGATATCCTGCTCTACCAGGCCGAGCGGGTGCCGGTGGGCAAGGACCAGAAGCAGCATCTGGAGGTGGCCCGCGATATCGCCATCAAGTTCAACAACACCTTCGGCGAGACCTTTGTCGTGCCCGAGCCGGCCATTGACGACAACCTGGCCACCATCCCCGGCCTGGACGGGCAGAAGATGTCCAAATCCTACGGCAACACCATCCCCATCTTCGCCACCGAAAAGGAGTTGAAGAAAAAGGTCATGGCCATTGTCACCGACGCCACCCCGGTGGAAGCGCCCAAGGATCCGGAAAAGTGCAATCTCTTCAGTCTGTACAAGCTGTTCGCTCCGCCGGACCGGCTGGCCGAGGTGCACGGACTCTATGTGAACGGCGGGGCCATGTACGGCAAGATCAAGCTGGAACTGCTTGATCTGCTCTGGGAATACTTCCGCGAGGCACGGGACAAGCGGGACCGGCTGCTGGCCGATCCGGGCCAGGTGCGGGATATCCTCCATCGGGGCGCGGTGAGGGCCAGGGAAAAAGCGGTCGTCACCCTGGATCTGGTGCGCGACCGGGTTGGCTTGAAGTATTGATGAAGATAAGGCTTTTGATTCTCCTGGCTATCCTGCTCCTTCCGTATTTCGGTTGACGGGAAGGTGTAGTTTTGGGATGTCTTCTTTTTTGACATCTGCAAATCATGTCGGAATTTGCTTCAAACAGGTGCTTTGACAGGCTCAGATCTTCGGAGGGAGCAATAGCGGAGCGTATTGCTCCCTACTGTTGGGTTTTATCGCATTGAGTCGCTCTTCGGATGATCGTAAATCCGATTAGTTCGCTTTCTTAACAAACTGCGTGAGAATTACAATCCGCTGGCCGTTTACCCGGGCCTCGATCTGGGCGGGGTTATCCGCCACCAGCGAGATTCCCCGCACTACGGTGCCGCGCTTGGCCGTAAAGTTTGCTCCTTCAAATCCTCAACGCGAATGGTCATTGATGCGGAGGCCCCACTGTCCTTCGCGGCCACCGGAAAGTTTTTGCAACCGGTTGCCAGGCGGGATACGCAGTTCCTCCACCGTTTCCACCCGGTTGAGCTGTGCCAACTTGCGTTGCGTTAGTGTCGCAAAGCGTTACTGGCGTCGGGGCAAGACCAGGTGGGAACATCGATTCTCACCCCTGCCTGTTCTGGTTCTGCCCCCAACGCCCGCCCTTGCCCCCGTTTCTGGGCTGGATCTCCGCCTTGGTTTTCAGGTACATTACCGCCCTATAGCCAAGCAGCCCTTCCACGGCCGCGTCGAATTCCTTGCACGGCCTGACGGTGAAATCCGTGGGCGGTTCGATATCCACCTCGCCCCGTCCGGTAAATTGCAGGGTCAGGGAAACCGGGCAGGTGCCGTGAAACTCGCGCACCTTGATTTTCAGGCTTTCCAGCTTCTGTCTGCTCACCTGATCGGATTTGAGCAGGATGCGGGCGCCGTTGGTGTATTTGCTCCGCGCCTCGCTCAGGCTGTCCACCGATTCGGCGATGATCTTGGCGCCTTGCTCCTCCTGCTTGACCGTGCCCAGGACGATGAGCGGCTCGTCGGAGGTGAGGAGGTGGCCGGATTTGGCAAAGGCTTCGGGGAACACGACCACCTCGGCGGCTCCGGCCCGGTCTTCGAGCACGATGAAGGCCATGCGGTCGCCTTTCTTGCTGCGATGGTCTTTGTATTCGCGCACCAGGCCGCCCACACGCACCGGCTGGTTGTCACCCCAGTCGCCCAGGCCGGTGAGGTCGGTGTCGGCCACTGCCATGATCTCCTGGTGGAAGTTGTCCAGGGGGTGGCCGGTGAGGTAGAAGCCCACGGTCTCTTTTTCAAAACCGAGCCGTTCTTTTTCGGTCCATTCCGGGATATCGGGCAACTCGATGGTGTTTGCCTTGCTGCCTTGTGCTTGCGGCATGGCCGAAAAAAGCGAGATCTGGCCGCTTAACCGATCCCGCTGCGCGGACTGGGCCTGTTCCAGGGCAAGATCCAGAATGGCGAAAAGCTGGGAGCGCTTGGCCCCCAAGGAGTCGAAGGCCCCGGCCTTGATCAGGCTTTCGATGACCCGCCGGTTCACCTTGCGGGAATCGACCCGGTCGCAGAAATCCTCCAGCCCTGCATAAGGTCCGTCCGCGGCCCGCACCTCCATGATGGAGTCCAGGGCCGCGCCGCCCACGTTCTTGACCGCAGCCAAGCCGAAGCGGATGCGGTCGTTGACCACGGCAAAGTCCTTGTCCGACTCGTTGATGTCCGGGGGCAAGACCTCGATTTCGTGGTCCCGGCATTCGGTGATGTAGCGCACCACCTTGTCGGTGTTGCCCACGTCGCAGGAGAGCAGGGCGGCCATGAACTGGGCCGGGTAGTGCGCCTTGAGCCAGGCGGTCTGGTAGGCGATCAGGGCGTAGGCCGCGCTGTGGCTCTTGTTGAAGCCGTAGCCCGCGAACTTGGCCATCAGGTCGAAGACGTATTCGGCCTTGTCCGCGGGGATATTGTTCTTCTTGGCCCCGGCCAGGAATTTTTCCTTCTCCGCCTCCATGACCTCGGCCTTTTTCTTGCCCATGGCCCGGCGGAGGTTGTCGGCATCGCCCAGGGAGTAGCCGGCCAGGACGTTGGCGATTTTCATGACCTGTTCCTGGTAGACGATGACCCCGTAGGTTTCTTTCAGGATCGGCTCCAGCTGGGGGAGCGGGTAAATGGCCTGCATCCGGCCGTGCTTGGTGTCGACGAACTGATCCACCATGCCGGACTCCAGCGGGCCGGGGCGGTAGAGGGCCACCAGGGCGATGAGGTCGGAGAAGACCTCGGGCTTCATCTTCATCAGCAACCCGCGCATGCCGGAGCTTTCCAGCTGGAACACCCCCAGGGCATCACCCTTGGCCAGCAGGTCGTAGGTCTTGGTGTCGTCCAGGGGGATGCGGTTGATGTCGGGCCGCTGGCCGATGTCCGCACCGATCAGTTTGAGAGCCCGGTCAATGACAGTGAGGGTTTTGAGGCCCAAGAAGTCGAATTTGATCAACCCGGTCATCTCGGTGTGGATCATGTCGTACTGGGTGAGGACCTCGCCCTTGGGGCCCTTGCAGACCGGCAGGTACTCCACCATGGGCCTGGGCGAGATCACCACGCCCGCGGCATGGATGGAGGTGTGGCGGTTGAGGCCCTCCAGGGTCTGGGCGATGCGCAGGAGTTCCTCCACCTGGGGATCGCGTTTTATCAGCTCCTGGAGGCGGGGTTCGGCCTCGATGGCCTTTTTGATCGTGATCTTGAGCTCTTCTGGGATCAGCTTGGCAATGCGGTCCACATCGCCGTAGGCCATGCCCAGGGCGCGGCCCACATCGCGGATCACGGCCCGGGCCTTCATGGAGCCGTAGGTGACGATCTGGGCCACGTGCGCCTCGCCGCCGTAGCGCTGCTGCACGTATTCGATGACCTCGCCGCGCCGCTCCTGGCAGAAATCCACGTCAAAGTCGGGCATGGACTTGCGCTCGATGTTTAAAAACCGTTCGAAGATCAACCCGTAGGGGATGGGGTCGATGTCGGTGATCCGCAGGGAATAGGCGGCGAGACTTCCCGCGCCGGAGCCGCGGCCCGGGCCCACCGGGATCTCGTGGTCCTTGGCCCAGTTGATGAAATCGGCCACGATGAGGAAATAGCCGGGAAAGCCCATCTTTTGGATGACGTCGATCTCGTGGTCCAGCCGGTCGCGGTAGGTTTTTTCAATCTCCGGGGTGAGCTGGCCGATCTCCCGCATGTCGTTCAAGCGCTCTTCCAATCCGGCCAGGGCCGCCTTTTCGAACAGGGTGTCCAGGGTCTCGCCCTCGGCCACCGGAAAGATGGGGAAATGGGATTCGCCAAAGGTCAGCTCCACATTGCACCGCTCTGCAATACGGACCGTCTCGGCGATGGCCTCCGGCGAATGGGCAAAACCCTTTTTCATCTCCTCCGGCGGCTTGAAGAAGAGCTCGTCGGTGGAAAAGCGGAAGCGGCCCGCATCGTGGATGGTCTTGCCGGTCTGGATGCAGAGCAGCACCTCGTGGGCCTGGGCCTCGTTGCGGTTGAGGTAATGGCAGTCGTTGGTGGCGACCAGGGGAATGCCCAGCTCCTTGGAGAGCTCTTTGAGCCCCTGGTTGACCACCGCTTGTTCCGGGATATTGTTTTCCTGCATCTCGAGATAGAGGCGGTCGCCGAACAGGGCCATGAGCCGGCGCGCCTCTTCCCTGGCGCCTTCCATGTCGCCGGCGGTGATCCTCTGGGGGATGCCGCCGTGCAGGCAGGCGGTGAGGGCGATGATTCCCTCGGCGTGGGCAGAGAGCACCTCCATGTCGATGCGCGGCTTGTAGTGGAATCCTTCCAGTTGGGCCAGGCTGGCCAGCTTGAGCAGGTTCTGGTAGCCGGTATTGTTCATGGCCAGGAGCACGAGGTGGAAGGCGGCCTTGCCCGCGCTTTTCGCGGATTTGTCGAAACGGTGGCTGGGGGAGACATAGAACTCGCAGCCGATGATGGGCTTGATCCCGGCCTTTTTGGCCTGGACATAGAACTCCAGGGCCCCGAACATGGAGCCGTGGTCGGTGATGGCCACGGCGTCCATCCCGTATTCCTTGCACTTGGCCAACAGATCGCCAACCCGGATCGCGCCGTCGAGCAGGCTGTACTGGGTGTGGACATGGAGGTGGACGAAATTGGCTGGCGGGGTTTCCGGCATGGATAGTTCCAAATAGGGGTAAAAGATTAACGCAGAGGCGCAAAGACGCAAAGATTACGGTGAGAGTAAAAGCGAAAAACTTAGCGCCTCTGCGTCTTTGCGTTAATATCGTTTAATGTTTATTTCGCGCCAAAAAACTGCATCCGGTCCAGAGCGGCCAGGCTTTCCCACAGATCATCCTCGGAGTGGGGCTCCAGGGTGACCAGGGGATGCAATCGCTGCTCCCTAAGGTAATTGAACAGGCCGGAAAAATCAAAGCTCCCCCTTCCCGGGGCAAGGTGCGCATCCCGGTCGCCGTGGTTATCGTGCAGATGGAGCTGGCCGAGCCAGGGGGCCAGGGCGGGCAGCCAGTCCTGCCAGCTGTTTTTGGCAAAGGAGGCGACATGGCCCACATCAAGGCAGAACCTGGCCATGGGCGAGTTCAGGGCGGCGAGCATTTTCCCGTGGTGCTCCGGCCCTGTTTCGTAGGTATTTTCAAGCATCAGCGGCACTTGGTGCGCAACGGCTTTTGCCAGCAGCTCCCGCCAGGTTGCCAGGGAGGTATTGAACCAGGCGGATTGCTTGTAGCCGTGCTTGTTTGCTTCGTAGTTCAGGTGGCAAACCACCGCAGCCGGCTGAAACAGCGCGATGAGGTCAAAACCCTTGCCCAGCTTGTTGCGGGTGGCCGCCAGGATATTTTCGTCCAGACCGCCGGGCGCGAGATCGAAAAAAGGGGCGTGCAAGGTGCAACCAAGCCCGGCTTTTGCCAGCGCCTGGGCAACCACCCGGTATTCGGCCGCGGTGGCGGTGTAGAGCGTATCGCCCTCCAGGCCGATTTCCGGCTGGATACGGTGGCCGAGCACAAAATCCAGCTCCTGCTGGAGCCGGCGAAAGGGGAAATTGATAAAACAGCGCGAGGTGATATGCTGGTAAGTCATTTTTCCACCCGTCGGCGTGCCTCAATCATCGTGATCGTTTTGCCAAGGGCCAAAAATTTTGGATAGCCGCAAAATGGTAAGCGTCCAGCAGCGAAGCGGCGCTGCTGGACGCTTACTGTTCATCCAGCTTTTTGGCCTCGTCGATGAGCATGATGGGAATATCCTCACGGATCTCGTAGAGCAGCTTGCAGTTCTCGCAGACCAGGCCGTCTTTTTTTTCGGTGAGCCTGAGCTCCCCTTTGCATTTGGGACAGGCAAGGATATCAAGCAGTTCCTGGCTGATCATGGCACGGCTCCGGCTGATGGTAATAGCGGCTGACGGGGTTTTGGGCGGCGGACAACACAGGCGTCGGCACTATCTAAACACTTTCTATTTTTCACAAAATGCGCTAGGATATCGGACTTTTCAGGTGGCCGGATCATGCCGGCGAAGTCCTGTGTGAAGATAAAATGACCCGCCGAGAAAAGCAAGCCTTTCCGTGGGCGTGGCGTTTGTTCGGGAGAAGAGCGAAAGTGAAAGGAATAATACTGGCAGGCGGCTCCGGCACGCGGCTCTATCCGCTGACCCGTTCGCTGAGCAAGCAGCTGCTGCCGGTTTACGACAAGCCCATGATTTATTACCCCCTCTCCACCCTGATGCTGGCGGGGATCCGGGAGGTCCTTATCATCACCGCTCCGGAGGACCAGGGGCAGTTCATGCAGCTGTTGGGCGACGGCAGCCAGTGGGGCATCCGCCTGGAGTATGCGGTGCAGCCCAGGCCCGAAGGCATTGCCCAGGCCTTTGTGATCGGGGAGCAGTTCATCGGCCAGGCGCCGGTCTGCCTTATTCTCGGGGATAACATCTTCTATGGGCCCGGTCTGGCCAAGACCCTTCAGGACAAAGAGGCCGATCCCAGGGGCGGGCTGGTTTTCGGCTACTACGTGCGCGACCCTGAACGCTATGGGGTGATCTCCTTTGGCCCGGACCGGACCGTGCTCGATATAGAAGAAAAACCGGCCAGGCCGAAATCCAACTACGCCGTGACAGGTCTTTATTTCTATGACAACCAGGTGGCCGGGATTGCCAGAAACCTCAAGCCTTCCGCCCGCGGGGAGCTTGAGATAACCGATATCAACAAGGTGTATCTTGCCAAGGGGCAGCTGCAGGTAGAACTCCTGGGGCGCGGCACGGCCTGGCTCGACACCGGCACCCATAATTCCCTGCTGGATGCGGCCAATTTCATCAAGGTCGTGGAAGACCGGCAGGGCTTGAAGATTGCCTGTCTTGAGGAGATCGCCTTCCGGATGGGGTATATTGACGGGGCGGAATTGGCGCGGTTGGCCGAGCCCTTGAAAAAGCACAGATATGGCCAGTACCTGTTGAAAATTCTGGAGGAGGAACAGGGGGCATGAAGGGTCTTTCCACAGAGCTTCCCCGCGGTGTTGTTTGTCTCCCTCGCGCCCTGCCCTCGAACGAAATTGCCCGGTTCCGAACAGAGATTAAACAGAAGAACCAGTGGGAGTTAAGGTGAGAAATGGTGTCACTGCGGGAAAAAGGCTTGGCGTCTAGCCTCGGTCGCTCATTGCTCGTAACCGGCGGGGCCGGTTTCATCGGGGCCAATTTTGTTCATTACTGGCTGGGTCACCATCCCCAGGACCGGGTGGTGGTGCTCGATGCCCTGACCTATGCCGGGAATATGGCCAGCCTTGGAGGGTGTCTGGAGCAGGATAATTTCCGTTTTGTCCACGGCGACATCGGGGATCAGGATCTGGTCGAAACCCTGTTGGCCGAAGAGGGTCTTGACACTGTGGTCAATTTTGCCGCCGAATCCCATGTGGATCGCTCCATCCACGGTCCGGACCCGTTCGTGACCACCAACGTGGTCGGCACCCACAGCCTGCTCAAGGCGGCGAAAAAGGTCTGGCTGGACGGAGGGAGCGGGCGGCCGCACCGTTTCCACCACGTTTCCACCGATGAGGTCTATGGCTCGCTCGCTCCGGAGGAACCATCTTTTACCGAAACCTCACCCTATGCCCCCAATTCGCCCTACTCGGCGAGCAAGGCGGCCTCCGACCATCTGGTGCGGGCGTACCATCACACCTACGGGCTTGAGGTCTCCACCAGCAATTGCTCCAACAACTACGGTCCCTACCAGTTTCCGGAAAAGCTGATCCCGCTCATCATCCTTAATATTCTGGAGGCGAAACAGCTGCCCATTTACGGCGACGGCCTAAACATCCGCGACTGGCTGTATGTGGAGGATCATTGCCGGGGCATCGACCTGGTTCTCCGCAAGGGCAGGGCCGGAGAGGTGTACAATATCGGGGGCAACAACGAATGGCCCAATATCGAGATCGTCCGGCTGGTCTGCGCCCTGGTTGACGAAAGGCTCGGTGCCTCCGAACCCCTGCGGCAGCGCTTCCCGCGCTCTCCTTTTTGCCTGGGGCGCACGGCGGAATCCCTCATCACTTTTGTCAAGGACAGGCCCGGCCATGACCGGCGTTATGCCATCAACGCCGGAAAAAGCCGTAACGAGCTGGGCTATGCGCCCCTGGAATCCTTTGAAACGGGGATCAGAAAGACCATTGACTGGTATCTTGCCAGCGAGGCATGGTGGCGGGCGGTGATGAACGGCAGCTATCGAACCTGGCTTGAGATGCACTATGCCTCATGAGCCGCTGCTCCTGGCTGTACACGATTACCTTTAAATGGATCAACCATGAAGCCGGAAGGGATTGGTGTTAACAAAATTCTCATTATCAAACCCAGCGCCCTGGGCGATATTGTGCATACCCTGCCGGTTCTTGCCGCTATCCGCAAGCGGTTTCCAGCCGCGGAGATCCATTGGCTGGTAGCCCGGGGTTTGCATTCTTTTCTCGAAGGCCATCCCATGCTGGACAGACTCTGGATATTCGACCGGGAGCGCTGGCGGGATCTTGCCAGGTTGGGGCGGACCGTCAAGGAGCTGCTTGCCTTTCGGGCCGCCCTGCGGCGGGAAAAATTCGATGTTTCCATTGACCTTTCCGGCCTGTTGCGCAGCGGCCTGATCACCTGGGCTGCCGGCGCCACCCTGCGTCTTGGTTTTAAGGACTCCGACGAGGGCAGCTGGCTGTTTTATAACCGGAAGATTCCCGGAGATATGTCGATCCATGCCGTTGACCGCTATCTGAAGTTTGCCGATTTTTTGGGCTGTGATACCAGCGAGGTGCAATTTCCCTTTGCGCCGTATGAGAAAAACCCGCCCGTCATGGCAGGGTTGCCTGAGAGGTACGCGGTCATGGTGCCTTCGGCCGGCAAGGAAGCGAACCGTTGGCCGGCTGACCGTTTCGGCGGGCTGGCAGCGAGGTTGGCCATGCCCTTGGTGCTGCTCGGCAGTTCCGGGGATGCCGGAGTCACGGCGGAGGTTGCCCGTTTTTCCGGGGGAAGGGGTATTGATCTGGCCGGCAAGACAAGCCTTAAAGAGTTGATTCCCATAATCGAAAAAGCCTCTTTCATGGTCACGAACGACACGGGGCCCATGCACATTGCCGCAGCCCTTAAGGTGCCGGTCTATGCCATTTTCGGCCCGGCGAATCCGGCCCGTACCGGGCCATATGGAGAGATACACACGGTTATCCGGACCGGGATCGCCTGCTCCCCTTGTTATCGCTGGAAACCCTGTGAGAACTGGCGCTGCATGGAGGACATCAGCGTCGATCTTGTGTTTGAGGCCATCAATCGCGGGCAGCAAAGGCTGGTAGGGCAATGATCGCCTCTTTGTCTGCCAGGACAGGGGCGGCCCGTGCCTGACGCGCTCAGGATAGCAGTCCTGGTGAAAAGTTTTACGCTCACCGGCGGCATGGAGCGGTATGTCGTGGAGAC
>JAJZRF010000098.1 GCA_021847425.1 Deltaproteobacteria bacterium
TATCCTCCGGCACGGTGTCCTGCCGGATGAGGATGAGCGGCGCGGCGGGATCTTCCTCCTTGAGCTGCCGGATATTGGCGGCGGTGAACACGGCGCGTCCGGAGAGGGCGCTGCCGGAAACGCCGATACCATAGCCGAGCAGGGCTTTCTCCAGCCCCTTGCCGTCCGCGAATACCGAGAATTTCTCCCGCTTCTTGATGGTGATCATATCCCGGGTCTGGAGGAGAAACAGGTCCTTCTCTTCCGGGCCTTCAAAGGTGAACTCGATCTCCTGGGGGTTCCAGCGTTTTTCATAGACCAGCTCCCTGGAAATGGCGAGCAGCCGTTCGTAGACCTTGGGGAACCTTCTTTCCAGGCTGTATTCCTCGGACCGGCCGTCCAGTTGCGCCTGCTCCACCGAGATGGGCTGGGTCTTGACCAGGCCGCTCACGATATCCTCGCCCTGATCGCCGGCGGCATAATCGCCCCAGAGGGCCACCCGGCTCACCTTGCGGTAGGGATGGGCGGTGAAGAGTACGCCGCTGCCTGATTCCGGCCCCAGATTGCCGTAGACCATGGCCTGGACGATGACCGCCGTGCCCCATGCCTCGGAGACATCCATCAGGCTGCGGTATTCCCTGGTTTTCTGCGTATACCAGGAGTTGAGCACCAGTTCCACCGCCCCGGTCAACTGGAGCCAGGGGTCCGCCGGAATATCGATGCCCACCTGGCGGATTTTTTGCTGGTATGCAAGGGCCAGCTCCTGCATCTGGGGCGCGGAAAAATCCTTTTTCACCGAGACGCCGGAACGGGTCTTGGCCTCGTCCATCAGGGTCTGGAAAACCTCGCGCTCCATGCCCTCGGCCATGGCCCAGGACTGGAGAAAGCGCCGGTAGTTGTCCCAGGCCAGATAGTCGATCTGGCAGGAGGGGGGATACCCCTCGCCCGAAGATGCGGCAAAGCTTTGGCTGATCTCCTCGTTGAGGCCGATGTTGTGGATGGTGGCCATCATTCCCGGCATGGAGATGGCCGCGCCGCTGCGCACGGAAAGGAGCAGCGGGTTGGCCGGATCGCCGAAGCGACGGCCCGTCTTTTTTTCCAGCTCGGCCAGGGCTTTTTTGATCTGGCCCATGAACTCGTCGCGGGCCTTGTAAAAATTCTTGATCACCGGCCAGCAGCGAAAGATCTCGGTGGTGATGATAAAACCGGGCGGCACGGGTTTGTGGTCCGTGGCCAGAACGGTCAGGTTGAAGCCTTTGTTGCCGAGCAGGATCAGGTTGTTGGTTTTGTGGTTTTTGAGATGCAGGCTGCTTAACGCCCGGTCCGGGTTATAGGTCATCAACAGGTCGAGGTCCTCCTCGCTTAAGATCACCTTTTGGTGCTCCAGGGTCTGGTAGATGCGGGTGATGAAGTTGTCCAGGTGCTGGAGGCCGAAGGTGGTGGCGATCAGATCCCGCATGAAGGTTTCGGAGAGCCTGAGGATGCTGGCGGGCAGATCGTCCGGCTCCCAGAGCGAGCGGTATTTGGGCAGCAGGTTCGTTTCGCCGATCTTGGGGATGATGATGGAGAGGTTGTTTTCGTGGATGTTGGTGTAATAGGTGTAGATGATGTCCTTCACCCCTTCGGTGAAGCCCCGGAAGATGTCGAGATACTGGGTGTAGGAGAACCGTTTGATGTTAAACGAGCTGACCAGGAGCGACATGTAGGTTTCCAGCCGCCGGCTGGTGATGCCGTCGATTTTTAAGGCGCGCAGATAGAGGCGCAGGCATTTCATGATCCGGATAAAGGTGGCCCTGGTGATGAAGGAGAGGTTCACGGTTTCGGGCAGTTTTTCCAGATAGACGTTGGCCAGGTTTTCCAGACGGAAGGTGAGGCCGAGGGCGTCGAATTTTTTCTCCCGGTAGCGGCCATAGACCGAGGGGATGTCCACGGCGATGTGGCGTTTGTAGTAGATATCCTCCTTGGCCTCGAAGGCCACCGGACTCTGGATGGTCTCCTCCAGCCTCTCCAGGGTGTCGAGCAGGGCATCCAGGCACTGGAAGGGGTCGCAGATCTCCAGATCCTCCAGCAGTTGCTCCATTTCCGGAAAGCCGGTGTCTGCGGCAAGATGGAGCTGGTGGCGGATTTCCTCCACCCCCAGATTGTATTTCTGGTGGCAGAGCCGGTACATCTCGATGAGCAGGGTGAAACGCCGGACCTCTTCCGGCCTGAGGTCCGGCTGAGCTGCCAGCCAGGTATCGCGGCGGGTGTCGTCCCAGGTCAGCAGCTCCTCGATCGTCTTGACGGGACCGCCGTTGGTCAGCACCCGGTCCATCAGGGTGTGGAGGTCGTCCACGTATACCCCCTGCGCCGCCACCTCCTTGAGCACCTCTTCGGGCAGATAGCCTTTCAGGCTGGATTTATCCAGGGTCTGCCAGAAACGAAAGATCGCCTCGATGAAGTCGACGATCAGGTTGCTCGATTCCACATGGCTCTGCTTGCGCAGGAAATGGATGAGCCGATCCTTGCGCTTGTGCGTTTCGTCCAACTCGGTGGACACATCGCGAAGCTGCCCTTCCGCCCCGATTTCATTGAAGAAAACCGGCATCAATTTGGCAAACTGCTTGGCCAGGTTGTAGATGGGTTCGATGGGGTGGTTCAACAGTTGGGTGATGTCGCGCTGGAAGAGATCGGTATCCTTGACGCAGGTGCCAGAGAGCTTGAGATTGATGATCAGGGCGGAAAACAGGGTGGAGCACCATTTGGGCTCCTGCATGATCAGACTGAGCCAGACCCGGATGTTGTCCAGGTGGGCCGGATTGGTGATGGGCTGCCAGTCGTCGTTCAAACCCTGAAAATTGGCGTACTGAAAGCCGAAACGCACCGTTTCAAAGAGGAAGGTTTCCACCAGACGGCTGTTGCCGCGCTGGAACACCTCGGAGCCTAGAACCTGGATGCATTGCAGCGAGGTGTGCGGGTATTTTTTGACGTTGGCCTTGAGGAGCGCCAGGGTGGTGAGCAGGAAGCGCTCGATTTCCTCGAAGGTCTGCTGGCGAATGAGCTGGACCAGGCTCCGGTTGATCTCGCGCAGGGTTTCTTCGTGGATCAGTCCCAACCCCGCCGTATCCATGATCCTAAAGAGAAAGAGCAGTTTGCGGTTCTCGGCAAAGCGGTCCACGGCCAGGGGGTCGGCGGCGATCTCCTCCCCGAGCCGGTCCGGTGCTTCCTTGTAGAGCCGGACGATGTCCATGTGATTGGGCAGGGCCAGCATCGCGGCCAAGGCGCCAGGGGCGTCCGGATCAAGCTGGGTGACGGCGGCCAGGTGCTCGCCCAGCTTCTGGTGGGAGATGGCGTTGAACAGGGAGCCGGCGCGCCAGCCCGTGCAGAGGTTCCCGCATTGTTCGGTAAACCAGGTGAACGGATCTTCCTCGCCCAGCCAGTATTGGTAATTGAGGGACAGGGCCCGTTGCAGGAGCCGGGCGGCGCTGGGCTCAACGGTGCAGCCCGGCGCGGCAAGGCAGAGCTCGTGCAGCCGGGTCAGGATCTTGCCCAGGGGATGGTGGCCCTGGACCAGAAAGAGCAGGATCTCGTCATCCAGATCGTGGAGCCGGTCGAAACACTCGGCCAGGGCGGTCTGGTAGCGCACCAGGCTGTCGGCGGTGAGCAGGGAGGTCTCCTTGTCCAGGTAGGCCAGCAATCCTTCCATGGCCGTGGCCAGCAGCGGTTCGTTCTTGCGGCTATCCTCCACCGCCTGCAGAAAGATGGTGCAGAAAAGGCTGGAGGCCTCGGGCCCCTGCTCGTGCCGGAAATAATGGTCGATATTCTTGAGGGCAAAGGAGCGGAGCTTGGGCAGGATCATCTTCCAGTTGCGGAACGGATGGCTGACCTCATACAGCAGGGTCTCGATGTTTTTGCTTATCCCCTTGTAGTTGCTGACGATATCAAGGAGCGGGAGCAGCGAGGCATCGATGGTTACCGAATCCACCGCGGTTTCAAGGAGATTGGCCTTGAGCGCGTCCGATTCCAGTTCCGGCGGGGT
>JAJZRF010000099.1 GCA_021847425.1 Deltaproteobacteria bacterium
GGGAGGCGTCGATGATCGCTTGCGGCCCAAGCTCCGTGCCGCCCAGCCAGCTCACCGAGGAGGCCAGCGGCGCCGAAAGAATGGTGATCCGTTTTTCCGGGCCAAGATCGGCCTCTTCCCCAAGAAATTGTGAGATGCGCGTCATTGTTTCCCGCCGTTTTGCTTGCTGGTCATGGACCCCATTGTCACCGCCTGTTCTTTTTCCGGGCTTTTTTCGCCCGCTTGCTTTTGGCGCGGTTGGCCTTTTTCTGGTTCTGCTGCGCTTTAAGAGCACAGTTGGCGGGCTGCGGCGGTAGCGGCGCACTCTCACGGAAACAGGCAAACCATGATAGGTAGGCATGAATATCCTGGGGAATTCTGTGGTCCACCCTCGTGCGCAGGAGGAGGCGCGCCTCCTCCATGTCCCGGCAAAGATCATCCTCGATCTCTTCAAGGGTGACAAATATCTCTGGAATGAGGCCCTCGGCAAACGCCTTGCGGATGGCCTCCATGGCCCCCTCCGGGTGGAGATCGCTGATCGCGGAAACGACACTGCCCCAAAAATACGAATCCGCCTCAGCCTCCGTGCCGGTAAGAAGGCTGGAAAGAAAAACGATGACTTCCTCCCGGTCGGCCGCTTCCCGCGCTACCGCATAGGTCATGGCATCGACGGCGGCACTGCGCACGAACTCCGGGGCCTCCCTGTCGAGAATCAACTCCTTGATGGCGGCAAGCTGGCCGTTGCAGGTTTGAAAGAGCAAGGCAGGCAGGGTTTCAGTGACCATGTCGCCCCAGAGTTCGTCCAGTTGTTCTGCCGGGAGACAAAAGGCGCGGATGATGGGCAGATGGGCTGTCGGCTCCTGAAAATGGGCCAGCAGAGCCACGGCATAGGTATTGGCGTAATGTTCTTCCAGGATATACCGCGCGGGATCGTCGGCAACCTCTTCAAGAATGCGGATCAGATGGGGGATGATCTCTTCCTTGAGGGTGAGGGCCTCCTCTATTTCGTCCCGCTTGTATACACCATCAAACCAATCAAACTCTTCTATCAGTTCCTCAACCCGTGTCACGTTCATTGTCAAACTCCAGGGGATGTGTCAGTGGCTCTGGATACAATGTATTCCAGCGAATTGTTTGCTCTGCCTTGATATTTTCATACTCAGGCCGAACCCACCACATCGCCGAACAGGGCGATGTCAATGCCGTACCGCTGGGCTGCCTTCTGCCACCGCAACCTGTCCGGCGTATGAAAGATAATCTCGTCATCCGCGGGCAGGGTGAGCCAGCCGTCCACGGCAAGCTCCGCTTCCAGCTGTCCCGGCCCCCAGCCGGAATAGCCCACGGCCACCAACAGATTCCGCGGACCCTGGCCAGCGGCAAGATCATAGAGCAACTGGGGGTCGCTCGTCAGGTGAACGGTCTTGCTCACCTCAAGAAAATGCTGCGCCCGGTAGTCGGAGCTGTACAGAAAAAAGGCGTTTGCCACCTCCACCGGCCCTCCCAGGTACACCGTCGGCAATAGCCCTGGTGGCACCGGGATCTCGGCGCTTGCGAAAACATCCGCCAGGCTGATCTCGGCAATGGGCTGGTTTACCACCAGTCCCATGGCCCCCTCCTCGTTGTGGGCGCAGAGGTAGACCACCTTCCCGGCAAAACGGGGGTCCGGCATCTGGGGAGTGGCGATAAGAAAATAGCCTTGCAGGGTTTCGATCATCCGGAAGGGAGCCCCAAGTCCGTGTTCAGTGTCGTTGATCGCCACGGGCGACCGATACAAATCCGGCTGCAACTTAGCATTTGTCCATGCTCTCAGTCAAGAAATCCTGCAAAAACGACATTTCTAATCCCTCGCCGGAAAAGAGTTGGAGTTTCCACGCCAATCCGTGCTAGTATTTTCTATCCACTATCCACTCTGCGACAACAGGCAACAAACCCAACAACCACAACGGAAAGAAACCACACATATGACCGCTGATATAAATTCCGAAATCAACCGGATTATTGCTTCCGAACACCACGACCCCTTTCAGGTTTTGGGCTTCCACGTTCTGGACCACGACGCCCCCTCCTCGGTTATCAGAACCTTCCAGCCCAACGCCAACGTCTGCTGGCTTGTAACCAACGGGGAAAGAAGGGAGATGTACAAGACAAGGCCGGAAGGCTTTTTCGAAATTGTCATTCCCAATTGCCGGGAGCCTTTTCCCTACGAGTACGAAGCAGCCTTTTACGAGGAAACCCCCCATGTCTTCAAGGATCCATACCGGTTCCTGCCCCAGATGTCCGAATACGACCGCTATCTTTTCAACAACGGCACGAACTACGAAATCTACAACACCCTTGGCGCACAACTCGTAACCATTGACGGCGTCAGCGGGACAATCTTCCGCGTCTGGGCGCCAAGCGCCAAGCGGGTCAGCATCCTGGGCAACTTCAATTACTGGGACGGCCGGGTGCATCAGATGCGGGTATTGGGCAACTCCGGCATCTGGGAGCTGTTTCTCCCTGACATCGGCCAGGGAGAACCGTACAAGTTCGAGGTCAAAACCCAGCATAACGCACTTCTCGAAAAAGCCGACCCCTTTCAGTTCTTCGCGGAGATTAGGCCAAAAACCGCCTCGATTGTCTGGGGGCTGAACGGCTATGCCTGGAATGACGCAGCCTGGCTTGCCGAGCGAAAAAGCCGGAAAAGCTACGAGCAGCCCATGTCCACCTACGAGGTCCATCTGGGCTCCTGGCGGCGCGACCCGGCAGACCCCGCACGATTGCTCTCCTATCAGGAGCTGGCCGGCGCCCTGATCCCCTATGTCAAGGAAATGGGCTTCACCCATATCGAGCTGATGCCCATCATGGAACATCCCCTTGACGAATCCTGGGGGTATCAGGTCACCGGGTATTACGCGGTGACCAGCCGTCACGGCACGCCCCAGGATTTCATGTACTTCGTGGACCAGTGCCACCAGCACGGAATAGGCGTCATCCTCGACTGGGTGCCCTCCCACTTCCCCTCCGACGGCCATGCCTTAAGCCGCTTTGACGGCACCGCGCTCTACGAGCACGAAGACCCGAGACAGGGCGCGCATCCCGAGTGGGGCACCCTGATTTTCAACTACGGCCGCAAGGAGGTGCAGAACTTCCTTATCGCCAATGCCCTCTTCTGGATGGACAAGTTCCACCTCGACGGGTTGCGGGTCGATGCGGTGGCTTCCATGCTCTACCTGGACTATGCCCGGCATGACGGGGAGTGGGTGCCCAACAAGTATGGCGGCAAGGAAAATATCGACGCCATCGAATTCATCAAGCACATGAACGCCATCATTTACAGCCGCTATCCGGATATCCTGATGGTCGCCGAGGAATCAACCAGCTTCTACGGGGTTTCCAAGCCCCTGGACTGGGGGGGGCTGGGCTTTGGCTATAAGTGGAATATGGGCTGGATGAACGATATCCTGGGCTATTTCAGCAAGGAGCCGATCTTCCGCAAATACCACCACAACGCCCTCACCTTTTCCCTGCTCTACGCCTTTACCGAAAACTTCATCCTGCCCATGTCCCATGACGAGGTGGTGCATGGCAAGCGTTCCCTGCTCTTCAAGATGCCTGGAGATATGTGGCAGAAATTCGCCAACCTGCGCTTGCTTTTCTTCTTCCTCTGGACCCATCCGGGCAAGAAGCTCCTGTTCATGGGAGCGGAATTCGGCCAGATCTCCGAATGGTATTGCAAGGTGAGCCTGGACTGGCACCTGACCGAACAGAACACCATGCACCAGCAGCTGCAAAAATTCGTTCGGCAGTTGAATGCGGTCTACAAGGAGACCCGCCCCCTCTGGGAGATTGATTTTTCCTTCGACGGCTTTCGCTGGATGGATTTCAAGGATGTGGACAACAGCATCATCGCTTTCTGCCGCCAGGGCAAAGACCCGAGGGACCATGTGGTCTGCCTGCTCAACTTCACCCCCCAGGTTCTGCACGACTATAAACTTGGGGTGCCAGCACCGG
>JAJZRF010000046.1:0-18613 GCA_021847425.1 Deltaproteobacteria bacterium
TAATCCATTTGAACTCAAACGACGCATCGAAGTAAAATTGAAGACCATTTTTCAGCTCGTTCCGGTTACCTCCAATGTGAGGCAACGTATCTGACCCTTCAGTTACCTTTTCTTTTGAGGCAACACGTAGTGACATAAGCTCTAATCCCATCTCTTTTGGCCTGGGAGGCCGGACACTGATCCTGGTTCGCCACCGGCGTATATATCCCAACCCTGCTTTGACCTGCAAAGGAGTCAAAATGAAACCAGAACCAACGAAATCCGCGCCTGCCCCTGCCCCCGATGACCCCTCCTATTATTTCCGGTTCCACATCCCCCACCTGCATCTTGGCTCTGTCTTCGGAGATGACTGGTTCTCCCTCAAGGCCGAGGCCTTCGCTCGATTTTTCGGGACACCGGTTTTTCTTGTGGCACAGTCACTTGTGGTTGCCGTCTGGATTGGGATCAACGTTGCGGGATTCACCAAGTTCGACGTCTATCCGTTTATCCTGCTCAATCTTGCCTTCAGTCTTCAGGCCGCCTACGCCGCGCCGCTCATTTTGCTCGCGCAGACACGACAGGCGGACCGTGATAAGGTGCAAGCCGATGCCGATGCGCAACATCGTGAAGCCCTTGCCTCAGCCAGCGAGCAGCGCCAAACGCTGGCCGCACAACAGACTGCTCAGTTATTGGAGTTGCTCCGACAGAACACGCAACTGACCGAGCTCGTTAAAAATTTAAGCCAACGCATTGAGGGGCTTACCCTGGAAATGCATGGCAAAGTCATATCTCAGGCGAAACGGAATGAAGATCGAGAAACACCTTTATGATCCGGCCTCGCTACAGGTGTCCACCTTTAACGGCCGCAGCAAGGACTCAACAGTATTCGATGTCCGTACCGGCAAGATAGTACGGACAATTCCCCTCGGCGGCAAACCGGAATTTGCCGCCACCGACAGCCATGGCAAGGTTTACGTCAACATTCAGGATACCAACGAAATCGTCGAACTTGACAGCCTCAAGGCCAGCGGCAAGGGATAGCTTTGAGGTTCTGGTCGTCGGAAAATAACCGGCCAAGCCGCAGACGGATTGACACATTGCGGTTTCAGCAATAGATTGACACAGGGAGCAAATCACTTGTTTCCCAGCGGGAAGACCTCCCTGAAATACACCTACCGGAGTATCTGACCATGCCAGTGTTCGACCCTTTCACCCCGATCTTCTGGCAGCGCATCTTTGTCTCCGTTCTCTGCGGCGGCATCATCGGCCTGGAGCGCCAGCTGCGCGGCAAACCGGCGGGCATCCGCACCAGCATCCTGATCTGCCTCGGCACCGAGGTCTTTGTCGCCCTGGGCGCCCTGCTCACCGATGGCACGGCCGGTGATCCAAGCCGGGTGGTGGGCCAGGTGGTTACCGGGGTCGGCTTTCTCGGCGCGGGTGTCATCATGGCCAAGGAGGGACTGGTGCAGGGAGTCACCTCGGCGGCGGTGATCTGGATGCTGGCGGCCATCGGTTCGATCATCGGCCTGGGTTACGGGCATGGCGGCGTGGTTCTGGCCGTGCTTACGGTGGGAGTGCTGACCGGGGTCGAACTTCTCGAAACCAGCTTCCTCATGCTGCGAGAAGGAGTACACCCCCCGCGTCTGCCCTTTAGACGGCGTTGCGACGACGATAACCCTGATCGCAAATAAGCCCAGCCAGGCGGACTCTTCCTGTTGACAAGCACTGGCTGATTATCCCTTTTGATCCGTTGCTGTTTCTCTGCTACTATTGTTGCAGGCCCTCCGGATAAATCCGGATTCCGGCCTGGACCAAACAGGAGAAACGCCGATGCATGATGTGCTGACCACCTGTGTTTACTGCGGCTGCGGCTGCGGCCTTTACCTGCATGTGGAGGACGGCCTGGTCTGCGGCAGCCAGCCCAGCCGGCACCATCCGGTCTCCCGGGACAATCTTTGCGTCAAGGGCTGGCACATCCACGAATCCGTCAACCATCCCGACCGGCTCACCACCCCGCTGATCCGCAAGAACGGCGTCCTGACCCCTGCCACCTGGGAAGAGGCCCTGGATTTTACCGCCCAGCAGCTCGGGCGCATCCGCGACCAGCACACCGGCAAGGCCATCGGCGTGCTGACCTCGGCAAAATGCACCAACGAGGAGAACTACCTGCTGCAGAAGTTCGCCCGCACCGCGCTTGGCACCAACAACGTGGATCACTGCGCCCGGCTCTGACACGCCCCAACGGTGGCAGGTCTTGCCACCACCTTCGGCAGCGGGGCCATGACCAACTCCATCAACGAGATCGAAAATGCGGAGGTGATCCTGGTTTCCGGCTCCAACACCACCGAGGCCCACCCCCAGGTGGCCCGCCGCATGCTGGCCGCGGTGGATCGGGGCGCCCGGCTGATCGTCATCGACCCGCGCCGCACCCGGTTGGCCGAATGCGCCCACCTCCATCTGCCCCTGAAACCCGGCACGGACATCCCCCTGCTCAATGCGATGATGCGGGTGCTGCTGGACGAGGGGCTGGCCGACGACCTGTTCATCGAGATGCGCACCGAGAACTTCCTGGCCCTGCGTGACATGCTCAACCGCCTTGATCTCGAAGAGACCGCAGCCCTGACCGGCGTGCCGTTGCCCCTGATCCGCCAGGCGGCCCAGCTTTACGGCCGGGCCCGCAAGGCGGTGATCTGCTACTGCCTGGGCATCACCCAGCACGTCTGCGGCACCGAAAACGTGCAGACCATCGCCAATCTGGCCATGCTCGCCGGCCAGATCGAAAAGGAAGACACCGGGGTCGATCCGCTCCGGGGCCAGAACAACGTGCAGGGCGCCTGCGACATGGGGGCGCTGCCCAACATGCTGCCCAGCTACCAAGGGGTGCACAACGAGGATTACCGGGAGAAGTTCGAACGGGCCTGGGGGATGCGCCTGCCGGAAGCCACCGGCCTGAGCCTGGTGGAGATGACCCACGGCGGCCCGCAAGGACCGATCAGGGGCATGTACATCATGGGCGAGAACCCCATGCTCAGCGACCCCACCCTGAACAAGGTGGAGGAAACCCTGCGGGGCCTGGATTTCCTGGCGGTGAGCGATATCTTTCTCACCGAGACGGCGCAGCTTGCCCAGGTGGTTTTTCCAGCCGCCTGTTTTGCCGAAAAGAGCGGGACCTTCACCAACTCGGAACGGCGGGTGCAGATGGTGCGCCAGGCAACCCAACCGCCCGGAGAATGCCGCGCCGACAGCGAGATCATCATGGAGCTTTCCGCCCGGTTGGGCTATGCGATGAAATACGGTTCAAGCGGTGAGGTGATGGAGGAGATCGCCCTGCTCTCCCCCATCTACGGCGGCATGTACCACGACCGGCTGGAACAGGGCTGGGGGTTGCAATGGCCCTGCTGGGACCGCAATCACCCGGGCACCCCTTTCCTGCACAAGTACTATTTCACCCGGGGCCGGGGCCACTTCATGCCGGCCGGCCACACCGCGCCCGGCGAGGCGCCCGACCAAGAGTATCCGCTGTTGCTGATGACCGGCCGGATTTACCACCAATACCATACCGGCACCATGACCCGCAAAAGCGAGCGGCTGACCAGGGAATGCGACCACGCCGTGCTTCAGATCAACCCAACGGACGCCAAAGGTCTCTGCCTCCGCCAGGGTGAGCCGGTGCGGTTGCTCTCCCGGCGGGGCGAAATAACCCTGGCCGCGTCCATTACCGATCAGGTGGCCTCTGGCATGGTCTACACCACCTTCCACTTCCACGAAGCACCCATCAACCAGCTCACCAACGATGCCTTTGACAGCGGCTCGCGCTGCCCGGAGTACAAGGTCTGCGCGGTGCGGGTGGCAAAAGTCGCCCCCTGAACAAAGGCGAGAAAAAAGGAAATACCCATGCCCCACGCCTCAGCCACCACCAGCAGCCATCTCCTGAAAAAGGATCACCTGAAGGGATTCCTGCGCAAGCTCGCCAAGGAGTATCGCCTGGTGGCGCCGGTGCGCAACCGCCACAATGATGTGCTGTTCACCGTGATCGACGACCTGGACGCGGCGGAGATCGAGCTGGGCGAGCCGCCGCAGAACTCGCTCAAGCAGTTCTTCCTGCCCCAGCAGGAACGGCTTTACAGCTATACCAACACCCCGGATGGCTATGATTTCCGCCCCACCCAGACAACCATCCCCCCCACCGTCTACTTCGGGGTGCATCCCTGCGATCTCTCCGCTGTGCTCTACATGGATGTGGTCTTCTCCCGCCGGCAGCGCGACCCCTTCTACCTGCGCCGCCGCCAGGGCTCGGTGCTGATCGGGGTCAACTGCAATTCCCCGGCCCCAAACTGCTTCTGCAACGCCACCGGTTCCGGCCCCTTTCTGGAGATGGGCAGCGACCTGCAGCTCACCGATCTGGGCGACCGCTTCCTGGTGGAGATCGGCCGGGCGCCGGGCCATGCCCTGATCGAACACTGGCAGGGCTTTTTCTCCCCCTCCGGTGATAAAGACAGCGCTGCCCGCTACCAGGCCTTTTTGGAAGCGCGCGGCCGTTTCAGCCGCCAGGTGCATGTGGAGCAGGCCATCCGGCAACTGGAGGCAGGCACGGTGCCGGAACAGGTCTGGGAAGAGTTGTCCCTGCGCTGCCAGGACTGTGGCGGCTGCGCCTATCTCTGCCCCACCTGCACCTGCTTCACCATCAGCGACCAGCAGCTCGACGCCACCAGCGGCCAGCGGCTGCGGAGCTGGGACGCCTGCACCTTTGGGGGGTTCACCGCCATGACCGGGGGCCACAACCCGGTGCAGGCCAAAACCTCCGCCATCCGGCAGCGCTTTCTGCACAAACTCCGCGACGACGTGCGCCAAAACGGCAGGCCGAGCTGTGTGGGCTGCGGCCGTTGCGTGTCCGTCTGCTTCGGCGGCACCGACATCGTCCGTTTCGTGGAGCGCGCCTGCCAGGGCAGCCTGTAGGCAAGAAAATCAACCCAACCGGAAAAATACCATGCCCCAGCCCAGCACCGATATCTACTTGCCCAGACAGGCCAAGGTGGAGCAGATCGAGGTCGAGAATTCCCAGATCTCCACCTTTGTCCTTGCCTTTTGCGACCGTTCGGACAACGATGCCTTCCGCTACCAGCCCGGCCAGTTCATGCTGGTTTCCATGCCCCATTGCGGGGAGGCGCCCATCTCCATCTCCTCGCCACCCACCCGGCCAGGAAATATCCACCTCAGCGTGCGGCAGGCCGGAAAGCTCACCACCGCCATGCACGGGCTCCGGGTTGGTGACACCATCGGGTTGCGCGGCCCCTACGGACGGCCATTCCCCATGGAGCAGCTTGAGGGAAAGGACCTGCTGTTCGTGGCAGGCGGCATCGGCCTTGCCCCGCTGCGGGCGGTGGTCAACACCTGCCTGGACCAGCGGGACCGATTCGGCGCTCTCACCGTGCTCTACGGCAGCCGCACCCCTTCGGACATCGCTTTTCAGAGTGATCTTGGGCTGTGGCGGAAACAGGGGATGGATTGCCGCCTCACCGTGGATGCGGCTGAACCGGGATGGGATGGAGCGGTGGGGCTGGTCACTTCTCTATTGGCTGGCCTGAAGCCAGAATTGAGCCGCAGCATCGCCCTGATCTGCGGCCCGCCCCTGATGTTTCGGGCGGTGCTGGGCAAACTGGCCGCCATGGGCTTTAGCGACGAACAGGTGCTCACCACCATGGAGCGCCACATGAAGTGCGGAGTGGGCATCTGCCGCCACTGTCACATGGACGGCAAACTGGCCTGCGTGGACGGCCCGGTCTTCAGCCTGGCCGAACTGCGTCGGCTGAAAATCATGGAGTTGGATGGCTGAAGATTCCAAACTGAAGGGGTTCGTGCAGAATAAATAACTCATCGTTTTTACTGAGAATACCAAAAAGTATAACCCATTTTCTACGACAGGAACGCTTTGCATCGTCTGCAACAAATAACCGGCCTTGGAATTCTGTATCCTGTCCCCATAATTTGCGGTTATCTTTCCCCGGCTACCTATGAGCGCCGGTTTTATCAACTGCAAAAAACGGCGTAGATTTTTCGTGTCCACTATTGACGACCCACCTCAGACGATTTCAGATTGGAAAGAAAGGCCTTGAAAGGTTTCAGCTTTCCAAAGCGGCCGTCGGTAACGAAACGATAACGAGCGTTCGCTGGGCACGATGGCGGCACGGCTTTGCGAAGACCACGTAGGATAGATTCAATGTCGGAAAGAGCCCATGTGCTATCTTCCCGGGTTTTATACTGCTCCACGAGATAGATGCCTGACGCTTCTGCGCGCGCATCGCCACCCCGACGAGGCTCCAACACAAGGCATGCGTCCTCGATTTTCTCGCCATTTAAGTTTCCGGTCAGGGAGACATCGGCCAGCCAACCGAGATGGTGAATGATCTGATAGAGAAAGCCATTGATCGCGGCGGGGCCGCCAGACTGTGTCATTTCTGCGCCTTGTAGAAAGAGGGATTCCGGGAGCACCTTACTGAATTATTGTTAACCAGATCAAAATGCCACTAAATTTATGAACAGAGTCCGAGGCAGGTTTTGAAAAGTAAGTCCGCACCTTATTCCGGGCTCTCCGGCAACTGTGCACCATGCCACACGGCCACGATCCAGACGACATTCTCCTTGACTCTGTAAAAGAAACGATACGGGGGAACGATCACCTCGCGGTAGTGACTGTCGGGAAACTCAGGAAGAGTGCGGCCGGATTCCGGGTAATCCTGAAGCCGAGCGAGAACCCTCTCCGTCTGGTGCCGAAATGAAACCGCCGCTGACGGCTTGTCGCGGCGGATATAGGCAAGGGCGCGCAAAAACTGGTCGCGGGCCGAGGGGGTAAAAACGATCTTCACGGGTGTTCCGCCAGCAGGGCATCCGCTTCGGCCAGCACAGCCTTCAGGTCGAAACCGCTTCCCTCCTCGATTTCCTTTTCGCCACGGGCCAGCAGCCGCAAAATTTCGAGTTCGTGCTGGGTGTGTTCATACTCCTTCATGCTGACCATCACGGCAGTCGCCCGGCCACGCTGGGTGATAAACAAAGGTTCACAGGAAGCCGCCATGCGCTTGAGAATGCCGCTTGCGTCCTGGCGAAGGTCTGAGATGGGAATGATTTGAGGTGATCTAGCCATTGGTGGTACCTCCTATTGTATTGTCAAAAGTACCACCAGCGGTCAGAGCGGGCAACAGGAAAAAACCCGCTAACGAGGTTACAGAATTTCGGGGATACCATCTTTAATTCCCGGCCAGCTTTTCCTGCAGCCCCGAGGCCCGCTCCACCCTTCTGCCCACCGCCGCCTCGATCTCCTGGGGCCTACCGACCAGAACCACCTGCTGCCGGGCCCGGCTGATGCCGGTGTAGAGCAGTTCCCTGCTCAACAAAGCCGAATCCTCTCCGGGCAGAACCAAGGCAATCCGGTCAAACTCAGAGCCCTGGCTCTTGTGGATGGTCATGGCAAAGGCCGTTTCGTGCGCAGGCAATTGGCGCAGGGAATAGGAGCGGACCCCTTCTCTGTTTTCCGAGAAGAAAAAGGCCTTGAGCCCCTCGCCATCTTCACCGGGCCAGAGGATGCCGGTCTCGCCGTTAAAAAGGTGCAAGGGGTAGGAGTTGGCCTGAATCAGCACCGGTCTCCCTTTGTACCACGGGGTGTTCGGCTCGATCAGCCGGTAACGGGCCAGAACTTTTTCCGCGTAGCGGTTCAGGGAGGATACCCCCATCGGCCCGAGCCGGTGAGCGCAGAGCAGCCGGAATTGCTCGAACAGCACTAGGGCCGCATGGGGGTCGCAAGCCTCCAGAAAGGGACGGTATCCGGCCAGGATCATCTTTGCAAGGGGATGGCTCAAATCACCCAGCACCAGAGGCGGCAGCAGGCTGACCTCTGATGAACCCTGCTGGCACAGGGAAACTGCCTCCTCCGCATTTCCGGCATGGATTGCGCTAGCCAGCGCACCGATCCCCTCGTGCGGGGAAAACCGGAAGCTTTCCGTGAGCCGGACAACGCACCGGGCCAGGGGATTTTCCCCGGTCCCACTCCCATCGTCCAAAACCGCAGCGCAGATATCCCCCAGGATGGACCCTGCCTCCACCGAAGCGAGCTGGTCCTTGTCGCCGAGCAGGACCAGCCGGGCCGTGGGCGACACCGCCGCAAAGAGCTTGGCCATGAGGGCCACGTCGATCATGGACGCCTCATCCACCACCACAACCTCGCAGGGCAAGGGGTTCTCGCGGTTGTGGCGGAAGGTGGTCGGGTTCTCGGCCCGGTAGCCCAAGGCCCGATGGATGGTCGTTGCCTGGGTGGGCATGGCCGCAACCAGCTCTTGCGGCAAGGACGATTCCCCGGCCTTTTTCTGCAAGGATTCGGTGAGCCGGGCCGCTGCCTTGCCGGTTGGGGCAAGGAGCAGGATGCGCGGTAATGGTTCTCCCGAAGCCTTGGCATAGAGCAGGAGCAGGGCCAGATACTTGGCAACCAGGGTGGTTTTGCCGGTGCCTGGTCCGCCGGTGATCAGGCCCAGACGCTCCCGGAAGATCCCGGCGCAGGCCTCGCGTTGTTGACCATCCTGTTCCGTGTTGGTGAAGAGTTGGGCGAGGCAGGATGCGAGCAGATCATCCCGCACCGGTACCGGGTGTGCGGCCCTGGCTCGGATCTCTTGGGCAAGCTCCTCCTCGTAACGCCAGTACCGTTGCAGATAGAGGCGAGACCCTTCCAGCACCAGCGGGGCCAGAGTGCCATCCCGGCTCACCAGGGGGCTTTCCTGAAGCTCCGCGATCAGCTCGGCAAGCGAAGGCTCGGACGAAAAAACCCCACACGATCCTCTTGCAAAACTCTGCCACATTGACTCCCCCTCCCTCGCCGTTGTCACTGCTGACGGGAGGGGGGCGGGGGGTGGGTGAAGTTGCGAACTGCCGGGATCATCGCTGGTTCCCCCTCTCCCTAGCCCTCCCCCGCCGAGGGGGAGGGAATTTTGGGGACTTGCTCCAGTTGACTCCCCCTCCCTCGACGGGAGGGGGCTGGGGGGTGGGTGAAGTTGCGAGCTGCCGGGATCATCGCTGGTTCCCCCTCTCCCTAACCCTCCCCCGCAGGGGGGGAGGGGACTTTTTTCGGGGGCTCCAGCCACCAACCGTTCCAGATCGAGGCAGACATGGCCATTAGCCACCGCTTTCCGTGTTAGGGCGGCGAGGACGAGGGCGCGGGGGGTAGCGGTGGGGGCGACCCGCTGGAGGGTTCTGACAAAATAGCGGTCGAACTGATCCAGGGTTCCGCTGGCAATGAGCTGTTCAATCTCCCTGATCATGCGCCCTCCCCTGCCAGACTCTCAAATATCGCGGAGAGCTGTTCGATGCGGGCCAGGGGCGGCAGGTCGGCAAACACCCCGAATTCCGGCCCGGAATCCGGGTGCATCCCCTTGAAAAACAGGTAAAAGACCCCGCCAAAATCCCGGTCGTACTCATAGCCGGGCAAGCGGCTGCCCAGATAGCGGTGCAGGGCCACGGCGTAGATGTGGTATTGCAGGAAATAATGATGGTCAGCCATGGCCGCGGGCAAATTTGCCTTGGCATAATCATCCCGGCTGACGCCGAGATGGTTGCTCTTGTAATCGAACAGATACCATTTGCCCTCAAAGACGCCGATCAGATCAATAAACCCCTTGAGATAACCGCGCAGGGGGATGAAGCGCAAGGCGCGCAAGGCCTCAACATATCCGGCGGGAATTCCCTGGGGATGGTCGAGAAACGGCCGGGCCAGGAGTTCGGCGGACAGACTGGCGTCCTCGCCCAACCCTGGGCCCACCGGAAAGGTGAAAGGCATTTCGATGAGTCGCTGATCGTCGCCGATATCCGCAAGACAAAAAATATCCCTTGCGCGCAACGGGGTCTTTATAACCTCGGTGAAGGCCCGGCAGACCGGGGCGAGCCACAGTTCGGGATAGCCGTAAAACATAAGCTGCTCCCGCACCTGCTCCCGCAACTGGGCGGGATTCTCTGACTGAAAAGAAATCTTTTCAAAGAGGGTGTGAAAGAAATTCCCGGCCACCGGCCCTTTGGGAAACTGGGCCAGCGGAAGCTGGGAGACGGAAGAAATCTCCATATCCAGAGACGCGGCCGGACCCTCTAGCCCGGCTTCCGGCTCCCGTTCCCCAAAGTCATGGGGGCTCTGGGCGGTGAGATGGGAAAAACTGCCGATCCGCCAGACCTGTTTGAGCTTGCGGCTCGGAACCCGACAGGCCAGGGGCGGAGGAATATCCGGCTTGGCCGCTTCGCCGGTCGAACCCGTTACCAGGTGCAGCTGCCGCACCTGCCAGCCTTCGCTTGCCTTGGCGCGATCCAGAAGCCGATCCAGCAGTTCCTGACCGGTGCACCCCTTGAGCTGCTGCGGCAACGCCTCCGGGCTGCCGGATTCTCCAGCGCTGGCCAGATCCCCGTGCAGGAGCCAGGCCAAGGCGCTACCATCGTACCCGGAGGCCGGCGCCCAAAAGACATGGCAGCTATGCCGGGCCCGGGTCATGGCCACATAGGCAAGGCGCAGTTCTTCGGCAAAACGCTCACCAGCGGCCAGGGCCCGGGCCCGCTCGTCGGGAAAGAGGACGATCCTGCCCTGCCAGTCATCCTCCGGATCATGGAAGGAGACAAAGGGCTGCCTGTTTGCGCCGGAGCCCCCGAGAAAGAGATAGGGGCAATAGACCACCGGGTACTCAAGTCCCTTGCTGCGGTGGATGGTAACCAGCTGCACGGCGTCCTCGTCGCTTTCCAACCGCAGTTCGGCCTCCTCTCCGCTCTCGCTTGCGGCAAGGGTTTGGCTGAACCAGTCCACCAGCATCTCCGGGCTGAAATGGTTCCGGCTCTCCGATTCCTGAAGCAGTTCAGCAAGATGCCGCAGGTTGGTCAGGCGCCGCTCTCCGTCTTCCAGCAAAAGCAAGCGGCCGGTGACGCCATATTCCTGCCAGGCACACATCAGCATCCGCATGACCCCGTTTTTCTGCCACACCCCCTGCCAGGAAGAAAACCGGGCCATGAGGGTGTGCAGCTCGGCTTCCGCCTGGTTGAGGTGCTCGAGATCATAGGCAATAAAGCCGAGCATCGGCGTGGCCAGGGCCTTGCGGAGCAGCTGCTCATTGCCCGGCTCGGCCACCGCCGCGAGAAGCCGCAGGCACTCTTGCGCCTCCGGGCTTTCCCAAACACTGGCCTTGCTCTGGAGCACGCCGTTTATACCCCAGCCCCGCAAGGCGGTCTGGATCTCCGCCGCCTGGGTATTGGTGCGGACCAGCACGGCAATATCCCCGGCCCGGATGTGTCGAGCCCCGATCTTTGAATCCCCGGCCAGCAACCCGGCGATATCTCCGGCCACCAGATCAGGGATCAGGGGGACAAGCTGTTTCTTGACCAAACGCCCCCCCCTGGTTGGGCAAACCCCCTCGGGCAGGGTGAGAAACTGGAGGGGTTCCGAGCCGAGGCTTGAGGAATGCCAGAGATCTTCCGCCCCAGGCCGGGCGGCAACCTGGGCGTAGCCGATCCGGGCATCGCCAAAGGGCTGAGCCAGCGCACCGTACAGAGAGTTGAGCGCCGCCACCATCTTCCGGTCGGCCCGCCAGTTGGTGGTCATGGTATGTTTTTCAGATTCCGCCTGCCCGGCGGCCTCAAGGTAGGCGTAGATATCCGCGCCCCGGAAACCATAGATGGCCTGCTTGGGATCGCCGATCAGGAAAAGGGCCTCCTTGCCGCCCCCTCCGTAGATGGTCCGGAAGATGCGGTACTGGACCGGATCGGTATCCTGAAACTCATCGATGAGCGCCACCGGGAAGCGGGTCCGAATCCGCTGGGCCAGCTGCGCCCCTGTCCCCTGGCCGCCCTGCAAGGCCCGGTCCAGCCCGGTGAGGAGCTGATCAAAGGATTGCTGCTGCCCGGCCAAAAGCCGCTTGGGCAGCTCGACCCGGATATAGCGCGCTGCCCCGGCAAGAAACAGCGCCTGACAGCGGACAGCCATGGCCTGAGCCTTTGCCGCCAAGGCGCCCCAAGATGCGAAGAAAGGATTGGTTTGCGCCAACCCCTTCTTCAGGGCCGTTGGGGTGAAGACCTTGCCCTCCGGCTGAAAGATATTTTCTTCAGCCAGCAGCTCCGATTGGTTTGGCAGGGCAAAGGCAGTTGGCTCGGCCTGGGCAAAAAATCCAGCGATCCGGTCGAGCAAGCCATTGGCCAACAGGGTCTTGAAGGAAGCGGTCAGCCCCTCGGCCTGGACAAAGTATCGGGTCAGAGATTCGCTCTGCTCCTGCCAGCAGTCCCTGGCCTCGACATAGAGTCGGCAATACTCCTGCACCAGGGCCGAGGTCTCTTCCGTTGCCGAAATCTCGCTGGCAATGGCAAAATCTCCGTGCCGGATCGCTTCTTGGGTCAAACCCCGCAGCTGGCCGGGGGTAACGCCTTGCCTGACCAGGCTGGCCAACCGGTGATCAAGGTCGTAGAAAAACCCGCTCCAATAATCATCGGTGATCTCCCGCACCAGAAGTTCGGTGGCACCGGTGAGCTCCAGTTCAAAGAGCAGACCGGTCTCCAGGGCATGCTGCTGCAAAACCCGATGGGCAAAACCGTGAATGGTGGAGATTGCTCCCTTATCAATATCGCTGACGGCCCGGGCGAGAAGACGACGATCTGTCTCGGGGTCGGGGCTGCGCTCCAGGAGTTGGCCCAGAAAAGGATCATCCCCGCCGTGTTGCTTCTCAAAAGCCTGCACCGCCGAACGCAGCCGCGTCCTGATCCGTTCGTGCAATTCCGCGGTAGCCGCCTCGGTGAAGGTGACCACCAGGATCTGCTCCACGGTCAGCCGGTGCTCCAGCAAAAGGCGCAGGTAGAGGGAGGTGATGGAATAGGTCTTGCCGGTGCCGGCGCTGGCCTCAATGAGCTGCACGCCGGTGGTGGCCACCAGAAGCGGATCAAAACCCCGGCTCATAATTCCTCCATCTTGATAAGCATGGGCGTGAAGATCCGGGTGGCAAGCTCACCAAAGGATGGTGATTTGCCCTCGCGGTACAGGGCATAACCTGGGGAAACGGGCAGACCATCACCGAAAAGCTGGCGGCAGTAGGGATCATCCCCCTCGCCGGCCGCAAAGTCGCTGCCGAGATACTCCTCCTCACCCCTGGCAAAGGCGGCAATGCGCCGCTCCTCCTCGGTTCCCTTGCCTGAGGCAATGGTCCGGGCAAAGACCAGTCCGCTTTTGGGGAAAAAGGGCAAAGGCGCATTGAGGCCCTCTGCAAACAGGGTGGCCAGATCGAGCAGCACGCTGGCGGCCTCGGGCACCGGCGAGAAGCGAAGAACCTGGGCGGTCCCCTTGCCGCTCCCTCTGCCGATCACGATGGTTTCGCAACGCTGGTCCTCGGAGGCGACGGCGGAGAGGAAAAGATGCTCAAGCCAGACCGGCAGCAGTATCCTGCCATGGAGCAGGCTGTTGGTCCAATACAGATGCCCGGAGGGATATCTGTTGCTCAACTCGCCGTGCAGGGTGAACTCCGGGGAAAGAACAATTTCCCGGCGCAGAGGCGGAAGTGGTTCCCCTGTTTCATAGGCAAGGAGCTGTTCCACGATCGGGCGCACCGTCTCCCTGATCTCGGCAAAAACCGCCTGCGCCCCCTGGCCCAGGGGAACCCGCCCCTCCCCCCGCCAGCGCGACAGGAGAATTTCCGGCCTGGACAGCCCCTCCCCTTTCATGGCCAACAGATCCCGGCTCAGCTGATATTTTTCCAGGCCATCAAGATGGATAGGCTCACGATCCTGAAGCGGTCGATTTTTTTCCTGCAGGAAAAGACCAAGCCTGTTTTCAAGAAACCAGCGGACCGGATGTGAAAAATAGCGGGACAACTCCGGGATGGAGATCGAGGCCGGGCCGGAAGCGACGGTTGGCAAAGGTTCGGACAGAAAAGCAGGCCGGGGGCGAATCCCTGCCTCTCTTGCCTGGGAGGCCAGGCAGTATTCCGCACCAAAGCTGCACAGTCGTGCATCCGCTCCGGAAAAGTATTTCCGGCTGAAAGGCTGAAGGGGGTGGCGGACCACAAGCCGCGCCGCCACTCTTTTCCGGTGTTCGGCAAAACAAGCGCCGGATTCCTCGGTGGCATCGGGCGCAAGGCTGAAACTCTCCGCCAGGCTGTCAATCAGCTCTTCGACCACCACGGAGGGCGGCAGCTCCTTGCCGTCCCGCAGGGTATTGCCCAGATAAAAAACAAGGAATCTGTCGCGGGCGGCAAGCAAGGCTTCCAAAAAAATATACCGGTCATCATTGCGTTTGGCCCGATCGCCCCGCTGCGGATAGCGGGCAAGCAGATCGAAGCTCTGCGGGTGCTCCACCCGGGGGAACTCCCCATCATTCATGCCCAGCAGACAGACAACCTTGAAGGGGATCGAGCGCATGGGCAGCATGCCGCAGAAGGTAAGGCCGCCCTCGAGAAAACCCTGGGCCGTTGCCTGGCCGGAGAGCTTATCCTTAAGCAGGATCATGAGCCCGTTCAGGTCAAGGAGCTGGCTGAGGCCGCTATCCTCAGCCTCAAGGACTATCTGGGCCAAATTGTCCCGGATCTTCTGCAACTGCCAATCCTGGGGAGAGTCCTTGAGAAAAAGGGCCTCAAGCAGATCGCCAAGAACGTGCTGCCACTCTTGCATTTCCCTGACGGAAGCCAGCTTATCCGCCGCCGCAAACAAGGTCTCGCAAAAATGAATGAAACGGCCGGCAAGCTCCGCAGCCTGACCTTCGATCTCCTCATAGGGCAGAACCTCGCCCAGGAAAGTGCCGTCCGCACGGACACCATAGCCCAAGGCCAGACGATCAAAGCCAAAGCGCCAGGTGTTCTGCCGCTCCTTCGGCTGCTGCAGCGTTTCCCGGTGCAGCTCGTCAATCCCCCACCGTATCCCGCTTTTTTCCACCCAGAGTCTGATTCTAGGCAGGTCATCGGGGCTGATGCCGTAATTGAGATGAATTGCCTCGCAGGCCAGCAGCTCCAGAACCTCCGAGGCCGACATTCTTCCGGGGGCCATCTGGAGAAAACGGAAAAAAACATCGATGAGCGGCGCCCCGCTCAGCAGGGAGCGGTCCGCGATCCGAAAGGGAATAAAACGTTTGTCCTCCGGGGAGAGTCCGAAGACCGCCTCAATGAGCGGGGCATAGGATGAAACCTCGGGCAACATGACCACGATCTCGCGGGGGGCAAGAGCCGGATCATCCTGGAGCAGGGCCAGCAGTTGATCCTGCAACACCTCGACCTCGCGAAGACGGCTGTGGCAGGCATGAATGCGGATGGAGGCATCATCTCCTTCCAGAATATGGGGCGAGGCGTTGCCGTCTGCCGGTGAGCGGTGGCGCAGATGCAGGATATCATTTTGCAGCACCGCCAGCATGGTCTGCGGCGCGGCATGTCCGATGTACTGTTCTCCCGCCTCGACATAGGGAACCGAGCCTTCAAGAACCTCCTGAAAATCCCGGGCCATCCCGCCCATGGAGGCGAGAAGCGGATGGCCGACCTCCAGATAGAGGTCGGCCTGATCCAGGCCGCCGGAAGGCAAGCGGGCCAGGGCGCGATGCGCCTCACCCTGGGAGCGGATGTCAGCGAAGTAGCCTTCCGCAGGGGAAAAAAGATGAAAATGCACCGGCAGGATTTGCGCCAGTTCCCCCATGATGCCCAGGTAGACGGTGGGCAGGGTGTCGATGCCAAAGAGGGAAACCCTGGCCGGCAAGAGCTGAGGAAAAGGGATCGACCCGGCGGCCAGCGCCTGCCGGGCTCGCAGCATGAGCCGGGCTGGAGAGCAGCAGCCCAGATGTGCCACCAGCAGACGCCAGAGTTTGGGCTGCCAGAGATCCTCCGCCAGATCATGGCCAAAGGCCCGATTTTCACCTTCCTCCCAGGCCAGGATCATTTCTGGCCGGTAGACCCCATATTGATCAAAGAGGTGGGCGATCTGCCTGGCCAGCTGGAGTTTCTTGCTCAACGGGCCATCAACAAGGTAGGAGGTCAGGGGGGAAAAGTCTGGATCGCGGCGACACTCTTCAAGGAGTGCGCAGATCGCAAAGGCAAGCCTTTCCCGGCTATACCTCTGCACCCGGTCGCCCTCCTCTCCAAGGGTGGCCCGCAGCACCCGCTGGACAAACTGCCGGGGGTGGGGGAAATCGGGGTTGGCCCACACCCCGAACCTGCCGGAGAGCTGCATGGCCAGCCAGGTTGCCATGCCCTTGCTTTGCACGACAATGCATTCTGGGGCAAGCGGCGAGGCAAGCGGCTCCCGCAAAACGTCTGCCAGCGAGTCCAGCAGGGATTCAACCCGGTTGGCCCGATAGATATGCATGGCGCTCTGCATGAGATTATCCGGCACTATGCGAAAAAACTACGGCCGACGAGGACAGTCTGGAATAAACCGGCACGGATCAGAAGAGTGAAGCCGTCAGGCCGCGAAGCGCTGCAGGCAATCTTGCAGCCTGGTGACAAGCTGGCCCAGCTCAGGCTTGGATATCTGGTCGTCAGCGCCCACGGCATGTCCCTTGTGCAGGGCCAGCTCGTTGACCAACGAAGAAAAAAGCATGACAGGAATACCATCGTACCCATCATTTTCCTTGATCCGCTTACAGAGATTATGCCCGTCCATGCGCGGCATTTCTATGTCGCTGACCACGGCCAGCACCTCATCGTGCAGGGTGCCATTGGTCCGCAGTTTTTCCAGATACTCCCAGGCATCCTGCCCGTCCGAATGGGCGACAACCCGGTACCCCGCCCTTTCCAGCGTTTTTCGGATCTGGTCCTGAATGAGGCGCGAATCATCGGCAATGACCACGGCCTTGTGGGCCTGAGCCGCATCGGGACGCACCAAGATGGAATGGGCGTCGGAATCAATAACCATGCTGGGATCTATGGTGGCGATGATGCTCTCGAAATCAACCATCTGGATGATATTGCCATCCACGAGGCATACCCCGGTGAGACTGCTGTAATGGGAGATGATCGGCGGCGGCGGCAGGATTGCCGTCCAGCTGACCCGGTAGACCTTGTCCACCCCGTGGGCGATAAAGCCGAAAAACTTGCCGTTGATCTCGGTGACAATGACCACCCATTTAGCCCGTGCCTCCGGGGAAATATCCGGCTCATAGCCAAACCATTCACACAGGTCGATCAGGGGGATGGTCCGGTCCCGCAACAAAAAAACGCCTTTCATGGACGCCACGCTTTCCGGAATCTCGATCAGGGTTTCCGGCATGGCCACCAACTCACGAACCTTGGCGGCGTTGATGCCGTACGCCGTCCTGCTGACGGAGTCGCTGGTCGGGTCGTGCCACTGGAGAAAAAGGGTGATGATCTCCAGCTCGTTTGTCCCGGATTGCAAAAGAATGTCGGTTTTGTAACCAGCGGCTTGGCTCATATAAAGGCTCCAATGTTTCAGGATACTGCCCAGAATGGAAGACGTCTTTTACAATTATAAGAAAGCGGGGAATTACTCAACTAAATAATCAAGCGCGACAGGCTCGGATAAAATCCCGGACAAACTTCAGCACCCCCCAAAACGGCTACAGCAGATGCCCGACAAAACCGTAAAGCGCCTCAGAAAGCTGCTGCAGGTCGATCGGCTTGCGCAGAAGCGCATGGGCGCCGCTGTGTTCAAGCATCTCCTCCATATTGGGCACATCAATGGCGGTGACAACGATAATGAACAGTTCGGGGTACAGCCTCTTGACCTTTTGCAGAATATCATAGCCGTTGAGCCCCGGCATCCTCATGTCAAGGGTCATGATGGCCGGCTTTTCCTCCTTGAGGATATCAAGGGCATGTTCGCCGTTTGTGGCGATGAGCGTTTCAAATCCGATCTTCTCCAGAAAAATCTTCAATGACCGGCAGAAGGCGTATTCGTCATCCACGATAAGGATTTTTATCTTTTTCTTCTTCATATTCATACATACTCCCCGGTGGCGCGACCCTGTTTTTTCCCTGCCGCTTGGCAATTCTCCCGGCCCGGCAGATGCGTTGGCAGAAAAATCACAAACTGCGCGCCTTTCCCTTTCTCCGACTCGACCCGGATGGTTCCGCAATGGTTTTCGATGATGGAATAGACAATCCACAGGCCAAGGCCGGTGCCGCGGCCGGGATCCTTGGTGGTGAAAAACGGATCAAATATTTTTCCGACCTCGTCCGGGCCAATACCGGTGCCGGTATCGCTGAAACGAATTTCAACGCCATCCCCCTTTGGCCGGGTTTCGACGATGATCCGCTTGTCGCCCGAATACATGGCGTCACGGGCATTGCTCACCAGATTGAGAAACACCTGGGCCAGCTGATCCTCATCCGCTTCGATGCGGGGAAGGTTACGGGCATAATGACGCTCCACCCGCACGTTGTCCAGATTCAGGTCATGCTCCAGCAGGGCGGCGGTCTTGTCAAACAAGGCGTGCACATCAACCATGCGGACCTCAAAGGCATGCTGGTGGGAAAAGGTTCTGAGGTTATTGGTGATCTTGGTGGCGCGTTTGATCTGGGCCAGCATTTCAGTTTGCTCAAGAATCTGTTCTGCTCGCCGATTTTCTCCTCTGCCTGTTTCCGGTTGGTGACATCATGGATGATGACAATGGTGGAAGCGCCCCCCTCGCCTGCAACAGACAGAAACTGCAGAGAAA
>JAJZRF010000046.1:18713-21855 GCA_021847425.1 Deltaproteobacteria bacterium
AGTTTGCTCAAGAATCTGTTCTGCTCGCCGATTTTCTCCTCTGCCTGTTTCCGGTTGGTGACATCATGGATGATGACAATGGTGGAAGCGCCCCCCTCGCCTGCAACAGACAGAAACTGCAGAGAAACCTGACGGCCGTTGAGGAGAACCGGCGCCTCTTCCGGAATTTTTCTGGGCACCTCCGCCGGACCGTGCAATAAAGCGGCCACGGTTTCAAGGGAATTCCCGCAAAAAATCTCGGTGAATTCCGTGCCCAGGAGCATCTCTTCCGGTATCCCCGCCAGTGTCAGCGCAGCTTGGTTGGCGAAAATGATCCTCCTATTCGCGGCAAACTCAAAAATCCCCTCGGACATGTTTCTAAGGATTACCTCAAAATGCTTCCGGGAAGAGAGCAGTTCCCTGGTGATCTCACGGGTCGCGATTTCATCAAGCCCCATGATGTCCCGGGATTTTTCCTGATTGCCCGCAGGACTCGCCAGTTCGATAACCCTGGCCACGTGCCTGGCCAGATTGGTCATACTTCCCTTGGCGATACAGGCATCCGCCCCCAGCGCCGCGAAATCAAGCTCTTCCTCGGCGGCAATGGCCGAGAGAATGACAAGGAAGACCCCTTGCAGATGGGGCATGTTCCGGATAATCCGGCACAGCTTTTCGCCGCTGATGTTGGGCATTACCAGATCGACAAAAATGATGTCCGGCACATAGGACTTCAGGATATCCAGGGCGCTCAGGCCATCCTCGGCGGTACACACCTCATGCCCCTCCTTCTCCAGCAGATTGGCAATGAGCTTGAGCACCAGGGGATGGTTATCAACAACGAAGATTTTCTTGCCCATATTGCTCCTGTGCGGCTCTCCTGCTAAAAGGAAGCCCTTTTTTATTCATTATAGCACAGCCTGTTTTGTCCCATGATTTTTCTCGCAAAAAACAGGATGAAAAAAACACCCGCGTATTAGGTCGGGCGTTTATGATCCCATCCATACTTTTTGCAATTTGACTTCTGACAAAAGGGGAGTATAATCTCGCACCGAATCATGATGCCCGAGCCTTGGTCCGGGATGCCATGTTTCGGTTCTGTTTGCCATGCGGATCGGCACCTTCGCGGTCCTTGCGTCCCTGCGCGGGTTGTTTTTTACAACTCCGCCAAAGAATATGCTGTCAGTCCGCACATTAACCCGCATCATGGAGTGTCTATGACAAGTTCCCTGCGCTGGAAGATCATCCTCCTGCTCTTTATCACCATCTTTGCCGGCCTGACCGTTGTCCCCTCCTTCACCAAGGTTCCGGCCTGGTGGCAAAAATATCTCGCTCCGGCAGGACTGAAGCTGGGCTTGGATCTCCAGGGCGGCATGCATCTGGTCCTCAAGGTGGACCTGAAAAAAGCCATTGAAAACAATCTGGACCTGTCGGTCCAGGATCTCAAGGAAGCCCTGGCCGAGAAAAAGATCACCGTGGTCCGCACCGCTTCCCCCGACGCGCGCAAGATCATCCTGACCCTGCCCAACACCGGCGCCCTGGAAACAGTCAAACAGACCATCACCAAGGACTTCCCCGACCTTGCCGTCGACATCCAGGCAGACCAGGGAACCTTCCCCAGGATCATCCTCAGCCTGAAACAGTCAAAAATCGATTTCATCAACAACAAGGCGGTTGACCAATCCCTGGAGATTCTCCGGAACCGGGTCGACCAGTTCGGCGTGGCCGAACCGGCCATTGTCCGGCAGGGAACGGACGAAATCGTCATCCAGTTGCCCGGGGTCAAGGATCCGCAACGCGCCCTGAATCTCATCGGGCGTACCGCCCAGCTTGAATTCAAGCTGGTGGACGACACGCCTGGCATCAACCTGCCGCAGCTCATCGCCCAGGCCATCCAGACCGGCCAGTGGCAAGAGGGCGGCTCCCGGAAAAAGCTCAATCTCGCCCTGCAGAGCAGATTGCCGGCCGGTTCCGAGATATATTTCGAAAAAGAGGTGGACAAGACCACCCATAAGGAAACGCGGCAGCCCATCCTGCTCAAGAGCCAGGTGCTGATGACCGGGGACATGGTCAAGGATGCCCAGGTCCGGGTGGGCGGCAACTTCAACGAACCCTATGTCGGCCTCGACCTTACCGGGCGTGGCGGCGCGATTTTCGGCCAGGTCACGGAAAAGAGCGTGGGCAAACGGCTGGCCATTGTCCTTGATGACGTGGTCCGTTCCGCTCCGGTAATCCGGGAAAAAATCCTCGGCGGCAGCGCCCAGATCTCCGGCAGCTTCAGCTACGAGGAAGCGACCGATCTGGCCATTGTCCTGCGGATCGGCGCCCTGCCCGCCCCGGTGGAAATCGTCCAGAACCTGACGGTCGGCGCCTCCCTTGGTCAGGATTCCGTCAATAAGGGATTGATGAGCGGCCTGTTGGGCACCATGCTCGTGGTGGTGTTCATGGCTGTCTACTACCGGCTTTCCGGAGTGATCGCCAACCTCTGCATGGTTCTGAACATCCTCCTGCTCTTCGCCGGCCTGGCCATGATGGGCGGCACCCTGACCCTGCCGGGTATTGCCGGTATTATCCTCTCCATCGGCATGGCGGTTGACTCGAACATCGTCATCTTCGAAAGGATGCGCGAGGAGTTCGCCCTTGGCAAATCCGTCCGCTCCGGGGTTGAAGCCGGTTTTGCCAAGGCCTTCTGGACCATCATCGACGCCCATGTGACCACCCTGATCACCGCCCTGGCCCTGTTTCTCTTCGGCACCGGTCCCATCAAGGGCTTTGCCGTCACCCTGTCGCTGGGCATCATCTTCAACCTGTTCTCCACCCTCTTCGCCTCCCGGCTGTTTTACGACGTCATGCACGGCAAGCGAAAGATCAAAAAACTTTCCTTTATGCTGTTTCTCAAGAACCCGCAGCTTGACTATATGCGGATTAAGAAACTCACCTTCACCATCTCCGGCACCTGCGCACTCCTCGGCTGCCTCGCCTTTGTCCAGATCATGCGCGGCCAGGCCAACATGGGCGTTGATTTCACCGGCGGCACCCTGCTCCAGTACCAGTCAACGCAGCCCTTCTCCCTGGGCGAGGTGCGTTCCGTCCTGGCAAAGGGGAATCTTGAAGGCGTCGAGCTGCAAAAAGTCGAAGGCGAAAACCGGTTGATCGTCAAGGTAAA
>JAJZRF010000100.1 GCA_021847425.1 Deltaproteobacteria bacterium
GCCTTGGTGAGCAGGTCAAGGTCTTCCTCGGGCATGTAGCCCCTGGCCCGTTCGACTATTGTTTCTATGGTAACCATGCGGTTGGCGGCGGTATTGTTGTTTGTTTATGTCCGGTCACTGTGGCAGGGCCAGAGCGTTGCGGACCAGCTCAACGAGTTTTGGCCCGGCTTCGGTCAGGGGCAGGCTCAGGGTGGTGCCCGTGGCCCGATCCCTGATCTCCACCAGCCCTTTTTCGCTGAAGCTCTTGCCGACCATGACCCGGTAAGGGATGCCGAGGAGATCCGCGTCCTTGAACTTGCTTCCCGGCCGCTCATCCCGGTCGTCCAGAAGCACCTCAAGGCCGGCTTTGCCCAGCTGGCCATACAGTTCGTCGGCTGCACCGGTGATCGCTTCATCCTTGGGTGAGAGGTTCAGGAGGATGATCTGGAAGGGCGCGATGGGCAGCGGAAAGATAATGCCGTCTTTGTCGTGGTTCTGCTCGATGGCCGCGGCAACGGTCCGGCTGACCCCGATGCCGTAGCAGCCCATGATGAAAGGCTGTTCCGCCCCCTGGTTGTCCAGAAAGTTTGCCTTGAGCGCCTCGCTGTATTTGGTGCCCAGCTTGAAGATATGGCCCACCTCGATGCCGCGGGTCAGCTCAAGGCCCCCGCCGCAGAGCGGGCAGCGGTCTTCGCTGGTGACCTGGCGCAGGTCGGTGATGGTCTGTACCGTGAAGTCGCGGTTGAGATTGGCATGGAGCAGATGGAAGTTCTTCTCGTTGGCCCCGATGGCGAAGTTGTGCATCCGGGTGAGTTCGCTGTCCGCCAGCACGGGGATGGTCAGGCCGATGGGGCCGAGATAGCCGCTGGGCACGCCGGTGGCGTCGAAGATCTCTTTGTCGTCCGCCAAGCGCAGGTTGTCGGTATTCACCCCCAGGGCATTGGCCAGCTTGACCGTCTGCACCTCGTGGTCGCCCCGGAGCAGGACCGCCACCGGCTTGTCCTCGGCCATGTAGACCAGGGTCTTGACCAGCTCCGTGGCTGAAATATTCAGGAATTCCGTGACCGCGGCCACCTTTTTCTTGCCCGGGGTTTCGACCTTTTCCAAGGCGAGCAGGGGCGGCGCTGCCGGAGTCGGCGGGGTCTGGCAACGGGCCTTTTCCATGTTGGCCGCGTATTCGCATCCCTTGCAGATCACGATGGTGTCTTCGCCGGTGTCGGCCAGAACCATGAACTCGTGGGAGAAGCTGCCGCCGATGGTGCCGGTGTCCGCTTCCACTGCCCGGAAGGCCAGGCCGCAGCGGCTGAAAATCCGGTGGTAGGCCTTGTGCATCTTTTTGTAGGTCGCGTCCGCTCCGTCCTCGGTGGCGTCGAAACTGTAGCCGTCCTTCATGATGAATTCCCGGCCGCGCATCAGGCCGAAGCGGGGCCGGATCTCATCCCGGAACTTGGTCTGGATCTGGTAGAGATTCAGGGGCAGTTCCCGGTAGGAACGAACGTTGAGCCGGATCAGGTCGGTGATCACCTCTTCGTGCGTCGGTCCGAGGCAGCTTTCCCGTCCGTGCCGGTCGGTAAAACGCAGCAACTCGGGGCCATACTTTTCCCACCGCCCCGATTCCTGCCAGAGATCGCCCGGCTGGACCATGGGCAGCAGCAGTTCCTGGGCTCCGGCCCGGTTCATCTCCTCGCGGACAATGCGTTCGACCTTGCGGATGGCGGCAAGGCCCAGGGGCAGGTAGGAGTAAATGCCGGAGGAGAGTTTTCTGATAAAGCCTGCCCGGAGCAGCAATTGGTGGCTGACCACCTCGGCTTCGGAGGGGGTTTCTTTCAGGGTGGGGATGAGAAGCTGGGAAAAACGCATGGGGCACCTGGTGAATGTTTGAGTGTGAACCTTATTACTCCCCCTCCCTCGACGGGAGGGGGTCGGGGGGAGGGGGAAGCTGCAACTGCCGATATGATAGCTATTTCCCCCTCTCCCTAGCCCTCCCCCGCCAGGGGGGAGGGAACTTTTGGGGCTTCGCGGAGGGTCAACGTCTACAAATTATGCGCCGTTCTGGCGCGCCTCTTCAATCATCGCGTCGATTTCGGCCAGAAAAACAGCCAGGAGTTTGTCTTCGGCCACCTTCTTATACAGTTGGCCTTTCTTGAAAATAATGCCGACCCCGTGGCCGCCCGCCACCCCGATATCAGCCTCTTTGGCCTCGCCCGGGCCATTGACCACGCAGCCCATGACCGCGATTTTTAGGGGCGTTTCTATGTTCTGGATATGGCGCTCCACCTGCTCGGCCAGGGAGAAGAGGTTCACCTGGCAGCGCCCGCAGGTGGGGCAGGAGATCAGCTCCGGCCCCCGCTCGCGGATGTGCAGGCTCCTCAGCAGTTCATAGCCGACCCGAATCTCCTCCACCGGATCCCGGGTAAGCGAAATGCGGAAGGTGTCGCCGATGCCTTCATAAAGCAGGATGCCAAGGGCCACGCTGGATTTGACCGTGCCGGCAATAAGGCCGCCCGCCTCGGTGACTCCGAGATGCAGGGGATAATCGCATTGGGAGGACAAAAGCCGGTATGCCTCCAGGGTGGTGAGTGCATCCGAGGACTTGAGGGAGATTTTGATCTGGTCAAAATCCAGCTCCTCCAGCAGATGCACATTGCGCAGGGCGCTTTCCGCCAGGGCCGCAGGGGTAGGGTGGCCATGCTTTTGCAGGATATCCTTTTCCACCGAGCCGGAGTTGACCCCGACCCGGATGGGCACCCGGTGCTGCTTGGCTGCGGCCACAACCCTGGCCAGCTTGTCAAGGCCACCGAGGTTGCCGGGATTGATCCGGATACCCTGAGCGCCGTGCTCCATGCTGGCCACGGCCAGACGGGCGTCAAAATGGATATCGGCGATGAGCGGGATGGTGATCTGCTCCCGGATTTCGGTGATGGCCGCAGCCGCTTCCAGATCCAGAACCGCTACCCGGATGATTTCGCAGCCCGCCTCGGCGAGCCGGTGGATCTGGGCCACGGTGGCAGCCACATCCCGGGTGTCGGTATTGGTCATGGACTGCACGGCGATGGGGGCGTCGCCGCCCACCGGTACGCTGCCCACCTTGATTTGTCGTGTTTTCTTACGGGTTATCATGGTGCGGGATTATACACGGTTGCTTTTCTTCCTGCATCCTTCTTTTGCCGCGCGAAATGCACGAGGATGAGCTCTCGGAGAGCTGGAGATACGACGTTGCGGGAACCTTTTTCTCCTTGCCTTTCCATGTCCTGCCAAATAGAATGCGCTACGCATTGAAGCCAATGAAATATGGCAGAACCGCCCACGGGGTGGGTGTAACGTGTTCAAAGAACAAGCTGAAAATCAGGGGTGAGGGCAAAAATACCGTCAGTGAAGACTCTTTTTCAACATCCTGTTAGCGGCTCTTCTCCCACGATCCGATCGTGGCAACATTCAATGCCCAACCACCTGCGGCAGCGGAAAAAACCGCTACGCCTTGAACCGTTAGGCCGCTTGCCACCATGATGGGGCTCGGTGAAGATTGGAGAAGAGAGTAAATGAGAAATCGGAAAATAATTTTTTAACGGCTTATGCCACATCTTGGTATAATTTTTCTGTGCGGAAAGGTGGGCCACCGTCCAAGATAACGATGGCTTAAAGGGCAGGGTGATGGGCGAGATTTCTCACTTGTTGTCCGGGTTGTTTCAAATGCAACGCAGGAGGTTTAAGGATGAAGGAAAAGATTGCAGTCATTGTCGTGATGGTGGCAGCCCTGGTATCGCTTTCCCCGGCTGGCAGGGTGTTTGCCGCTGATGGGAACGGAGAGACGGCCTACCGTTTTGATCCGGCAACCCAGACCAGTCGGGCCCTGGAGT
>JAJZRF010000101.1 GCA_021847425.1 Deltaproteobacteria bacterium
GAGAAGGCCCTGATGAAGGAGGGCATCGACCATACCGCAGTGGAGGGGATTGCCGATCTCAGTTACGCGGTGCCCAACCTGCAGGTCGAATACCAGATGGCGCCCCCTGGGGTGCCGGTGCTGTGGTGGCGCTCGGTGGGGCACTCCTTCACCGCTTTTGTCAAGGAATGCTTTGTCGACGAACTGGCCAATGCCGCGGGCCAGGACCCGTTCGCCTACCGCAAGCAGCTTCTGGCTGAGCACCCGCGCCAGATCGCGCTGCTCAATCTGCTGGCCGAAAAGGCGGGCTGGGGCAAGCCCGAGAAGGGCACGGCCCAAGGGGTCGCCATCCACAAATCCTTCGGTTCCATCGTGGGCCAGGTGGCCGAGGTGAGCGTGGAAAACGGCAAGATCCTGGTGCCGCGGGTGGTCTGCGTTGTGGATTGCGGCCAGACCGTCAACCCGGACACCATTGTGGCCCAGATGCAGTCCGCTATTTTCTTCGGCCTGGCTGCGGCGCTCCACGACACCATCACCTTCAAGAACGGCCGGGTGGAGCAGAGCAACTTCCACGACTACCCGATGCCGCGTCTGGCCGAGATGCCGGCAGTGGAGGTGCACATCATGCCGAGCAAGGAAAAGCCCGGCGGCATCGGCGAGCCCGGCGTGCCTCCCATTGCTCCGGCCATTGCCAACGCGCTCTTCGCCGCCACCAAGGTACGGCTGCGGACTCTGCCGCTGAATCTGGCCGCGCCGGCACCACCGCTCAAAGCCAAGGGGGCCGCTGCTCCCAAGGCCGGCAAGAAAAAGAAGTAGGGTGCAGATATGGATGAACTGGCGCTCTACGAAGAGATCATTCGCCTCAAAAAGGCGCGGCAGCCGGCGGTGCTGGCCACGGTGATCGAAACCAGCGGCTCCTCGCCTCGCAAGGCCGGGGCCAAGATGCTGGTCTATGGTGATGGCAGCATCAGCGGGACCATCGGCGGGGGCAAGACCGAAGCCGAGACCATTGCCGCCGCAGGCGAGACTTTGCGGCTCAACGCCCCTCGCACCCTGGCTTTCACTCTTACCGAGGCGCACGGCGGTGTCTGCGGCGGCGAGGTGACAGTCTATCTCGAACCGCTGGTCGCGGCCCCGCATTGCATTATCATCGGCGACGGCCACGTCGGTCAGGCCCTGGCCGAGGCTGCCGGGCGGGCCGGCTTTCTGGTGAGCCTTGTCGACGAAGCCGATAACCGGGCTGGACTCCTTTCCCGCACCGATGCCCACACCTACTTTTTCATCTGCACCAGCGACCACCAGCAGGATTTCCTTGCCGTGCAAGAGGCGCTGACCACCCCGGCCCGCCACATCGCGGTGCTGGGCAGCAGCCGCAAACGCACGGCCATGGAGGAATTTTTACAAGGGCAGGGAATTACGCCGCAGGCAATTAACCGGGTCATCTCCCCGGCTGGGATCGACATCGGCGCGGAAACGCCGGAGGAGATTGCGGTCAGTGTGGTGGCCCAGATGATTCAGGTTCGCAGAGCCAATGCAGACACGCATCGCAGCGCTGTTGCTTGCCGCCGGCCTCTCAAGGCGCATGGGCACCAGCAAACCATTGCTGCCGCTGGCTGACAAGCCGGTCATTCACCACTGCCTTCACGCCCTGCTCGCCACGCCGGCGCACCCTCTCGTGGTCGTGCTCGGCCCTGGCGGCGAGGCGGTGCAAGAGGCCATCGCCCCATTTCCCCTTACCATTGCCTGGAACCGCGCCCCGGAGGGTGACATGGCCGGCTCGGTCCGCGCCGGGCTGGCTCTGCTGCCACCGGACTGTACCGGGGTGTTGATCCAGCTGGCCGATCATCCGTTGGTGACCCCGGCCACAATGCAGGCCCTTTGTGCCGCCCACGTAACCACGCCGCAATCCATTATTGTTCCCACCTGCAACGGCCGCCAAGGCCATCCCACCCTCTTTCCGCGAGCGATCCTCGCCGAACTGACACCCTCCGCCATCCTGCGCGATATTGTCAAAAAAGATCCGGCACGGGTGATGCGCGTTCCGGTGACGGATGAAGGGATCTTTCTCGACATGGACACTCCGGCCGAGTACGAGGCCCTGCGCAAAATGGTTTCATGAGCTTGTTCTACCGCGAGCTGAAAATCCTTGCCCTGTGGGCAAGGTACAGGTTCAGGGGTATCTTCTTCCCGCAGCCTGTGAACGCCAATACTACGAAAAACAACGGACGGCGTGAACGCTTTGGTCTCCACGATTTCCGGCCGGCATCAGTTTTCAGGCCCGGCCATTCCCTTCATCTTTTTTTGAAAAATGACTCATTCCGACAAGGGGTGTTGCTTCTTTTGTTGGAAAACAGGTAGAACAGTAAAAATGGTCTTGGCAAATCGGGCTTCAATAATCAGGGGAAGGTCATCCCCTGATTATTGAAATCGCGGATAAGCGCAGACTTCGAAAAGCCGCGATTACAGCAGGAAGCGAACGTGACCGGTGACTTTTTTCTATTTTTGCGAGGGGACGATGATTGAGCGTGAGAATTCGGGCGAGGAGCGGCGGCAGGAGGAACGGGTTGCCAAGGATCTGTTTGTCCGCTTTACCCGGCTTGAGGATATTCTGACGGATGTCCCTTACCGGGATGGGCAGTTGCTGGATATCAGCGGGGGCGGCCTCTGTTTTTTGGCGGAGGAAGTGCTGCCTTTGGGCAGTCAGCTGGTGATGGTTCTGGAGTTTCCCGGCTGGCAAGCGGCGGCAGACGGGAAGTGGATTGCCACCAAGGTGGAGGAGGATGTCGGGGTGTTGCGGGCGGTTGGCATGGTTTCCTGGGTGGCGGTCAGCCGGAGCAAGCCGGATCGGTATGAAACAGGGGTCTCTTTTTCCGGCATGGTCACGGCCTGAGCGGGTCATTGTTTCTATCCCGCAAAATATTTAAGAAAATTGGCATGTTGCCGATGGGAAAGGAGTACGCCCCGTGTGGGGCAGGCAGGGAGCAGACAGAGGAACAGCAGCGGGAGAGTGAGCATGTCCACAACGGGAAAGCAGGAAGTCAATCTTGAGATAAGTGCTGGATTTTTCAGGATATCAACAGATACTGTAGTGTATAACATCACCGTCCTCGGCGGTCAGGAGACCGGGGCCACCCAGGTGGTGCGGCATATCCTGGCCGAGGAGAAACCGCCGGTTCCCTCCCTTGCCGCGCCCGCGCCGGAAGCGGGGAACTTTGATCTTGCCCGGCTGGCCGGTGAGGCTCTGGACGATGATTACTACAAAAAGGTCTCCACCGATATATTCAATGATATCGGCAAGCTGGCAAAGAGCCTCAGCTCGACCATGGGGGAAATCCCTTTGGAAGACCGGCGCATGAAACGGGTGGAGCTTGATGAGGCCGGGGAAAAGATCGAGGATGCCAAGAATCAGCTGCACGACATAGTCTCCATGACGGAAAGGGCCACCATGGAGATCATGGACCAAGTGGAAAAGGTCCAGACCCAGACCGATGGCGTAAAAGATCTGCTGCTTTCCCTTAAAACCCATAACGCCTTTCAGGCAGCCGCCGTTGTAGCTGGCGAGGAGGGCGTAAAATCCGCCGCCGTGACTCTGCAGAACCTGCAGGAGAAGATAGGCCAGGCCAATGCGCTGATTGTCGCCCTGCAGGAAGATGGCGGGGCTGGGGGTGGGGAGGTTTCCGGGGGGGAGGTGCTTGATCTGGCTGAGGCCGCGCCGGAAATGGTCACGCGGACCCGGTATCTTTTTTCCCTTGATACGATTTTTCAGACCATGTACGAGCTGTTATCGAATGAAAC
>JAJZRF010000102.1 GCA_021847425.1 Deltaproteobacteria bacterium
GTCAGTTCCGGCAGGCTCTTGCCGCAGCGGACGCAGGCGGCATGCTCGCTGTAGAGAATCTCCTTCCCGGCGTCCACCAGCTGGACCAGCAGAAAACCCGCGCCCAGCTGCACGGTGGTGGCCACGGAATCGGACAATCGCCTGGCAACCGAAGGCTTGATCACCAGCCGGTCCACCACCGCCTGGATGGTATGGCGCTTGTTCTTTTCAAGCACAATCTCCTCGGCCAGATCACGGACCTCCCCGTCAATCCGCGCCCGGACATACCCCTCCCGCCGAAGTTTTTGCAGCACCGCCTGATGCTCGCCCTTTTTCCCGTCCAGCAGCGGGGCCAGCAGGACAATCTTCGTCCCCTCCTCAAGGGCGAGCAGGCTTGCCGCCATGTCCTGCACGGACTGGGGCCGGATCTCCTCGCCGCACTCCGGGCAATAAGGCCTGCCCACCCTGGCAAAGAGCAAGCGCAAATGATCGTAGATTTCGGTGATGGTTCCCACCGTGGAACGAGGGTTCCGGCTGGTGGTCCGCTGCTCGATGGACACCGCCGGAGAGAGCCCCTCCAGCGAATCCACCTCGGGCTTTTCCATCTGTCCCAGAAATTGCCGGGCGTAGGTGGAGAGCGATTCCACATAGCGGCGCTGCCCCTCGGCGTAGAGGGTGTCAAAGGCCAGGGAAGATTTGCCCGAGCCGCTCAAGCCGGTAAAAACCACCAGCCGGTTGCGGGGCAGATCCACACTGATGTTCTTCAGATTGTGCATCCGCGCACCACGGATGCTGATGTATTTCGGTTCCATGGAAACCTGCTCAACTCAACGCAACGGCGCAAAGACGCAACGTTTTCTTTGATAAGTTACAACCCGTTTACTACTCGATGTATGCCGTTCTTCAGCAATATCTCACCGAAGTTTATGACCAAACCAAGCTTCAATCTGCTTACTCGCAAATAGGTTAATAGCTGGGATTCAAAAATCGTATGGTATTGGGTTGTCGCCTTGCTCTCTACGATTACCAGATTCCCGACAAGCAAATCAATGCGTAACGAGTGTCCCAGCACCTTTCCTTTATAGTTCACAGGGAGCAACACCTGCCTCTGCACCTCCAGTCCCTGCTGTCCAAGTTCATACACCAAGGCCTCTTCATATATACTTTCAAGCAGACCTGGGCCACCTAAAGTCCGGTGCACCTCCAAGGCACAATCAATAATAATCTTGCTCAACTCATTTTCTTGCTTCATTCTCTTCGCGCCCTTGCGTCTTTGCGTTAAGTTCTCTTTTGCAGCCTGGCCGCGAAAAACCCATCCAGCCCCTGCTCGGGGGTGGTCTTAAAAAATCCCTTCCCATCGCAAAAGCCCCTGGCCGCTTCGGGAAGATACTCCTGCGCCGGGGTGATGGAGAACTCGGGATGCTCTTGCATAAAAGCGGCAATCACCTCTTCATTTTCCCTTGGATCAATGCTGCAGGTCGCATAGACGAGCACCCCGTCTGGTTCCAGCAGCCCTGCGGCTGCTCCCAGCAACTCCCGTTGCCTGGCCTGATACCCTTGCAATGCCGCAAGCGTTCTTTGCCAACGGATATCAGGCTGCCGCCGGATCACGCCCAGCCCGGAACAGGGGGCATCAATGAGAACGCCCGCAAAGCCCCCCTGACGCTGTCCGGCAAACTCCTGGAGCGTTTCCCCGTGAATTTCGATCTCCACCCCGCCCAACCGCTGCAGATTGTCTTGAAGCAGGGCCTGCCGCTTCAGATTGGGCTCCACCGCCACCACCCTGGCGCCTTTGGGCAGCAGTTGGGCCAGATGCAGCGTCTTGCCGCCAAGCCCGGCACAGCCGTCAAGATATCCGGCGTTTGCAAACGGAGCCAGCAATTGGGTGACAAGCTGGGCTGCCTCATCCTGCACCGCAAAAAAACCTTGCCCATAGCCGGGCAGCCCGGTGACAACCCCCTGAAAATTATTGATCCGCACCGCCTCCCGGGCAAAAAAGCCGCGCTCGCAGTCAAGCCCATTTTCCCGCAGAAGGGTTATGCCCTCATCCACGGAGATCAACCGGCTGTTCACCCGCACCACCAGCACTGGCAACACATTGTTTATCCAACAGATCCGCCTGGCCCGTTCCGGACCGAACAGCGCTGCCCAACGCGCCACCAGCCAGGCCGGATGGCTCAACACCGCCGCCGCCTCATCGGGCGCAGGCAGGTCCGCTCGCTGCCGGACCATGGCGCGGAGGATACCATTGACAAAACCGGTGAGCCACTTCGGCTGCCGGGCCGACTTCAAACCCTGGATCGTTTCATTGATGGCGGCGGATTCCGGCACCCGATCCAGGAAAATAAGCTGAAACAGGCCAATGCGCAACGCCACCAGGGTAAGGGGCTTCATTTTCCGCAGGGGGTGGCTAGAAAATTTCTGAATTATTGCATCCAGATACCCTTGCCAGCGGACAACCCCATGGACCAGGGCCATGACAAATTGCCTGTCGCGCGGATCGTCCAGACCTGCCCCGGCGATCATGGTTTCCAACGCCAGGTCCAGCGGCGCTCGGGATTTTTCCCAGGCAAGAAGGGTTTCCATGGCTATGGCGCGGGAATTTATCATAAGAAATCAGTCGGCCGCTTGCAGCTGACGGTTTTCAGCTTTTTGACTGATAGCTGATGACTGAAAGCTATCCGCAGATAACATCCCTATCACCGAAGCAAAACGGCCGGTAACCCCTTCGCGTCGATAGGAAAAATAATCTTCATCGCAGACCGTGCATTTTCCCGCGATCTCGACGTGCTCGATCAGCACCCCGCTGTCGCGGAGTTGATCCCGGCTGATGGCCCAGAAATCAAAATGATTGGGCCGGACCTGATAGGCATGAAACGGGAGGGGAAGCTCGCGGCGATACCGGATGAATTCTCCGCAGCAAGGGCCAAGGGACGGGCTGATCGCGGCACGAAGCGCTACGGGCCTTGTCCCGTAAGTTGCGGACATGGCAGCCACCGTTTTGGCGATGATATTGGCCACGCTGCCCCGCCAGCCGGAATGGATATTGGCCACGGCCCCGTGTTCCGGGTCGTGGAGCATTATGGCCTGACAATCGGCCTGCTGGATCATCAGGCCGATCCCGGGAATATTTGTCATCAGGGCATCATGGCCCGCATGCTCCACGTCCGTTTCCGGCATGGAGTCCACGACCAGAACGCTGTCTCCATGCACCTGCTTTGCCGAAACCAGGCGCAAGAGCCCAAGATGTTCTCTAATAATCCGCCGGTTTGCAAGAACATTGGCCTCGGCATCGCCAACGTGGAGCCCCACATTGAGCGAGTAATACGGAGCAACGCTCTCGCCGTTATGCCGCGAAAACGTTGCGCTGGAAACCGACGGAAGATGTGAAAAAAAAAGCATGCTGGCTTGTTTCATGGCTTGGGAGATTTCGAGATGGAGAGCAACGTACCCACACGTCAACACACGGGAATGGCTTTCGACACGATAGGCGTAATTTGACGAGCCGCAAGACCTTCCAAGGCTGTTTTCAATCAGTGGCCAGTTTTATCGGCATCATCCAAGCGATCAAGAATAGCCAACGCCAAGTTCGAATCACCCTGCGCAGCCAATGACCGAAATCGATTTTCCGTATCCCAGGCCGCCAGCGCTTGAGCGCTCATTTCCTCCACGAGTTTGTTCACGCTCAAGCCTCGGCTATGCGCCAGGGATTTCAGGCGGTCAGCGGTATTATCCGGCAACCTGATGGTCAATGTACTCATCGCAACACCTCCAAACATTC
>JAJZRF010000002.1 GCA_021847425.1 Deltaproteobacteria bacterium
CCGGATCAAGCAGCTCAAGGATATGCCCAAGCCCGATGAAAAGGAATTGGTCAAGGTGGAGGCGGTCATCAACTCCATGACCATCAAGGAGCGCCGCAACCACGCCATCCTCAACGCGAACCGCAGGGCGCGCATCGCCAAGGGGAGCGGCACCACGGTGCAGGATGTGAACAAGGTCATCAAGAGCTATACGGAAATGCTCAAGATGATGAAACATATGAGCGGCAAGCCCGGCGGGCTAGGCGCCTTTGTCGGCGGACAGAAGAAAAAGAAACGGCCCAAGGGGCTGTTCCGGTAGGCCGGAGCCTGTCCGGCGCATGAAATAAAGAATAACGCGGAGACGCAAAGGGCGCAAAGAAAACAGCCTGCCATTGAAAACGGCGCTTTCTTGCTTCTTGGCGTTTAGTAATTAACTCACAGGAGGAAACAACAACATGGCTGTACGGATTCGTTTGACCAGAATGGGCCGCAAGAAGAAACCCTTTTACCGCATTGTCGTTGCCAACGCCGAGGCGTGCCGCGACGGTCAGTTTCTTGAAGTGGTCGGCACCTATGACCCCTGCAAGCAGCCCGCCGAGGTTATTGTCAAGCAGGACCGGGTCAAGGTTTGGCTCGACAAGGGCGCGCTGCCTTCCGATACGGTGAAAAGCCTGCTTGCCAAAACCAGCGTGGCGGAATAATACCCCATGAAGGATCTGGTAGCATTCATAGCCACCTCGCTGGTGGATGACCCCGCTGCGGTTCAGGTTACTGAAACGGAAGGCGATGGTGCCGTTGTTCTTGAGTTGCGGGTAGCCAAAGAGGACCTTGGCAAGGTTATCGGGAAACAGGGCCGTACCGCCAGGGCCATCCGTTCGCTACTTTCAGCCGCCGCAGGCAAGGACAACCGCAAGGCCCGTCTTGAGATAGCGGAGTAGGATTTTTGTTGTAATCGCAAAAAAATCGCGATTACAACGGGTATCACTGCGTAGCTTGTTAATCTTGTGTAATGGACCTGTGGCTTTTGGGGGCTTCTGCGATTTCATCATTTTGGAAAATCCTTGATGTCGGTGTTGCCCATGGCGGGCAGATCGCGGTGGGCAAGGTTGTCAAGGCCCACGGCATCAAGGGGGAGATCAAGGTCTACCCTTTTTCCGGCAGGACCGATGATTTCCGCGGCTATAGGCTGCTGACCCTGGTCGAATCGGACCATGACCTGAGCAGGTCGTATGCGGTTGAGCAGTGCCGACCTTTGGGAAACCTGGTTCTCCTGCAGCTTGCCGGACTTGCCGGCAGAAGCGCGGCGGAAGGGTTGCGCGGCTGGGAGGTGCGGATCGGTCGGGAATTTTTGCCGCCCCTCGGGCCGGGGGCTTTTTACTGGCATGAGCTGGAAGGGCTGCCCGTGATCAGCGACACCGGGCGGGAGCTGGGCCGGATCACCTCGCTTCTGGCCACCCCTGCCCATGATATTCTGGTGATTACCGGGGCGGGAAGCGAATATCTGATCCCGGCGGTTGGTGCGTGTGTCGCCGGTCTTGCTCCGGATGGCAAGGCTCTGGTGGTTACACCGCCTCCGGGTTTGTTGGAAATGAATGCGGGTGGGGCGCCGGGCGATGCAATCTGAAGCCCCCGCAGGCGAGACCATCAGGTTTGACGTACTGACGATTTTCCCGGAGTTGCTGGATTCTCCGCTCAAAGAGGGGATAATCCGCAGGGCCCAGGAGGCCGGGCAGATCACCATTGTCTGCCACAACATCCGGGAGTATGCGCTGGACAAGCATGCCATGACCGATGACCGCCCCTTTGGCGGCGGGGAAGGCATGGTGATGAAGCCGGAACCCCTGGCCGCTGCGGTGCAGGCCGTGCAGACCATGGCCCCGCAGCCTGGGAGGGTAATCCTCCTGAGTCCCCAGGGGCGGCCTTATACCCAGGGGGTAGCCGAAGAGCTGGCCGGTCAGGCACGGTTGCTTCTGGTCTGCGGCCGCTATGAAGGGGTGGATGAACGCTTTACCGCCCAATATGTTGATGAGGAAATTTCCATCGGCGACTATATTCTCACCGGTGGCGAATTGGCGGCCATGGTCCTCATCGATTCCATCGCCAGGCTGAGGCCGGGGGTGCTGGGATGTGTGGATTCTGCGGATTATGACACCTTCAGCCGGGGCGGGCTCAAGTTTCCGCAGTATACGCGGCCCAGGCTGTTTGAGGGGATAGCACCGCCGGAGGTGCTTTTTTCCGGGGATCATGGTGCTGTGGCGCAGTGGCGGCTGGTTGCCGCGGTTGAGCGGACTTTGGCCAAGCGGCCGGATCTTGTTGCCGGGTTGCGTTTTTCCCCCAGCGAGTTGAAGATTCTACAGCGGCAGGGACTTCTTGCCAAACTGCGGGAGAGCGGTTGGAGCAGTCTGCCGGAGAAACAGTGATTCAACAAGGTGCGCAAAGCCGGGAGCAACCCGCCCTGCGGCTCGATCTGGCCCTGGTCCATTATCCGGTCTGTAACAAGCACGGCGAGACCATCGGCTCGGCGGTGACCAATCTCGACCTGCACGATATTGCCAGGGCGGGCAGGACCTTTGGCGTCGACACCCTGTATATCGTCACTCCTTTCGCGGATCAGCAGGCGCTGGTCAGGGATATTCTGGAGCACTGGCAGACAGGGCATGGGGCGACCTATAATCCGAAACGCAAGGATGCTCTGTCCCTGGTGCGGATCTGCCATGACTTGGCGGAGATGTACGCACTGGCGGAGGCCAAATGGCGGCAAAGGCCGACGGTTCTGGCCACCAGCGCCAAGCCGCATGGCCACCAGCTTGATTTTACAGAGGCGCGGCAACGGATTTTTGCCGGAGAGCCGCATCTGATTTTGTTTGGTACCGGTTGGGGCTTGGCGCCGGAAGTTTTTACGGAGGTTGACGCTCTGCTGCCCCCCATTGCCGGGTTTGGCGAATATAATCATCTTTCTGTCCGGTCGGCTGCGGCCATTGTCCTGGACAGGGTGTTGGGTAAGCCGTAGTAACAAAAGAACCTTGCCGTCTGACTGACAAGAACGGCAGCAGCATAAGCGGCGTAAGGAGCCGTAACGGAACAGTCTGGCCTGTTTTTATTCCGTAACGGCTCCTAAACATTGAAAAAACAGTGTGGGCGTGTATAATGGCCCAGTGGAATCCGTTACCTTAAGGGGTTGAAAGAGGAAAAACTATGAACATCATCGAACAGATTGAACAAGAGAATATGCGGCACGACATGCCGGACTTTCGCACCGGCGATACCGTGAAAGTGCATATCCGCATCGTTGAGGGCAACAAGGAAAGGACCCAGGTTTTTCAGGGGATTGTTGTTCGTCATCGCCGTGGGGTCATGGGGGCCAGCGTCACGGTCCGCAAGATTTCCCATGGAGTCGGCGTGGAGAAAACCTTCCCGTTATGCTCTCCGAGGGTCGACAAGATCGAACTGGTGAGCGAGGGCCGTGTCCGGCGTTCCCGTCTGTACTACCTGCGCAATCTGCGTGGCAAGGCAGCGAGAATTCGGGAAAAAGGCATCAACTAACCTTTGTCCCTTGCCCGGAGCAGGAGCGGCCATGCCGCCCTGTGCTCCGGCCTTTTCCATATTGCCGTCATTGCCGGGCCACGGGAAACCGTGGCCCTTTTATTCGTGGTCCTTTCGGATAAGCACACAAGGTGGTGCGTCTTGCCCAGGGCGATAACACTGTGGCCAGCCTCTTCTGCTGGAGACACCTTTGCCATTGAACGGTCTCTGATCAGCCGGGGCTACGCCATTGTGGCCGGTACCGACGAGGCCGGCCGGGGGCCGCTGGCCGGGCCGGTGGTCGCCGCCTGCGTCATTCTTCCACCCCACTGCGACTATCAGCAATTCCAGGATTCGAAAACAATAAACGCCAAGGCCCGCGGGGAGCTGGCCCAACGGCTCGTTGCCCTGGGAGCGGCAATCGGGGTGGGAATCGTTTCCGCAGCGGAAATCGACCGGCTCAATATCCTGCAGGCCTCCCTGCTGGCCATGAAAAAGTCGGTGAAAAAGCTGCCGGTGGCGCCCGATTTCCTGCTGGTTGACGGCAAGTTTACGGTGCCGATGGCTCTGCCGCAAAAGGCCCTGGTCAAAGGCGACTCGCGCAGCGCCTCCATCTCGGCCGCATCCATTGTCGCCAAGGTGACCCGGGACGCAATCATGGAGCAGTACCATCTCGAATACCCCCGCTATAATTTTGCCGGACACAAGGGGTATCCCACGGCGGAGCATCGCCGGATTATCCGGGAAATCGGACCCTGTCCTATCCATCGACAGAGCTTCAGGCCGGTGCGCGATTGGGCGGAAAGATAAAAGAGGCGGGGAACATCCCCCTGGGACAGCAGGGAGAGGCGCTTGCCTGCCAATATCTTTCCCGGCAGGGCTATCGGCTGATTGCCAGGAATTATCGGACAAGGCTGGGGGAGATCGACATCATTGCCGAAGAGCAGGGGACCCTGGTTTTTGTCGAGGTCAAGACCAGGCGGGGCCATCGGTGCGGCCATCCTTTTGAGGCGGTGACTCCAGCCAAGTGTCGGCAGATTTCCAAGGCCGCCCTGCAGTACCTGGCCGAGACGGGCAGGGAAGGGCAAGCGGCCCGTTTCGACGTGGTGGCGATCAGCTTTGGAGGCGAGGCACCGCCGGTGGTCGAGTTGGCGAAAAATGCCTTTGAGCTGAGTTATGGAGCGTGATGGTGCAGACTGTTGCTGACGTAACCTCTCCCCCCTTGGGGATTACCATGGGCTGTCCGGTGGGCATCGGGCCGGAGATTATCCTGCGTTTTCTCTCCCAGGTTGGGGCGCAAACCGCTTCGTGGCCGGTGGTTATCGGCGATGCCGGGGTATTGCGCCGTTGCGCCGAGGCGCTCAAGCTTGGGCTTCGGGTGGTTGACTGGCAGCCGGGCATGGTTTGCCAACCACAGGCGCTCAATGTGTTTTCCCTGTCCGATCTTGGCGGCGGATTGTGCTGGGGTAACCCCACCGCTGAAACAGGCCGGGCCATGGGGCGTTATATCGAGGAAGCGGTGCGGCTTGTCCGGCAGGGTCAACTGGCCGGCCTGGTGACCTGCCCCATCAGCAAGGCGGCGCTTAGGGCCGGAGGCTACCGCTTTCCCGGGCACACCGAGATGCTGGCCGATCTCTGCCAGGCAGGGGATTTTGCCATGATGATGGCGGGCGCCAAGCTCAAGGTCACCCTGGTCTCCATTCATCAACCCCTGGCGGAGGTGCCTGGTGCCATTACCCAGGAGGCGGTGCTGCGGATGATCGGTATCACCGGCCGGGCTCTGCGGGATGATTTCGGTGTGCTTGAGCCCCGTCTGGCTGTGGCGGGTTTGAATCCCCATGCCGGAGAAGGCGGCATGTTCGGCGATGAGGAGCAACGGGTCATCGCCCCGGCTGTTGCGGCCGGCCGACGGGGTGGGTGGTTGGTTGAGGGGCCGTTCCCGCCGGACACGGTATTTCACAAGGCAGCGGCCGGACGCTTTGACGCGGTGGTCTGCATGTACCATGATCAGGGGTTGATCCCTTTCAAGCTCCTGCATTTCAGCGACGGGGTGAATGTGACCCTGGGGTTGCCCATTGTCCGTACCTCGGTGGATCACGGCACTGCCTATGATATCGCGGGCAAGGGTTTGGCCGATCCATCGAGCCTGGCCGCCGCGGTTCGCATGGCCGGGACCATTGTTGCCAACAGACAAAAGCTGTCAGCTGCACGCTGTACGCTGTAGAGGATGTCACGGGATGGAAAGAAAAGGATTGCTCATCGCCTTTGAAGGAATCGACGGGACCGGCAAGACCACCCAGATAGAGCTGTTGGCCGAGGCCCTGCGCCAACGGGGCTTGAGCGTGGTTGCGACCCGCGAACCCACAGATGGGCAGTATGGCCGCAAAATCAGAGAGTTGTATAAAAACCGGAAGAGCGTGACCCCGGAAGAGGAGTTGGCCCTTTTTCTCGATGACCGGCGCGAGCATGTGGCGCAGGTCATCGGTCCGGCACTGGCCCTCGGCCAGGTGGTGCTCACCGACCGGTACTATTATTCCACCGCTGCCTATCAGGGAGCGGCCGGGCATGATCCGCAAAAGATCATTGCGGCAAATGAATTGTTTGCGCCGGTGCCGGATATGGTTATTATAATTGAGGTGCCTGTGTCTCTTGGCGTGCATCGGGTGCAGAAGCTCCGTGGCGAAACCCTGAACGATTTTGAACAGGAAGAGACCTTGGCCCGGGTGGCCAGGATCTTTGCCGGTCTCAATGGCCGCAATATCCGGCGCATTGACGGAACCGGCAACGCCGGAGGGGTGCATGCCAAGATCATGGAAAACGTGGCCGGGCTTTTTTGAGCAAAAAAATATTTGTGTCCGCGGATTATGAAAAGTCCGGGCAAGAAATGCATGGGTTTTGTCAAGGTCTAAAGGGAGAAACTGTATGCTGAAGCGTCTGCTGATTGCCGGTGGGTTGGCTTTTTGTTGTCTGTCGTGCGCTCCGGCTATTCGAGGGGTGGCCGGGCAGCCGCCCTTTGCTGCGGATCTTGAGCCTTATACGGAAGCGGTGGACAGGAGCTGTTCCTATTTTAATTTTCTCTGGGGCAAATCGGCCGAGCTTGAAGGCTACGACGAGGAGGCCATATACGCCTATAAGCAGGCCCTGGTTTGCGACCGGCGGGCCGGGCGCGTCATGCGTTCCCTGGCCGATATTCTTGTCAAAAACGGACAACGGGATCAGGCCATTGCATGGGTGAACAAGCTCATTGCGCTGAATCCAAAAGATTCGGACGCCAGGGCCTTCCTTGCCAATATTTACAGCAGCATGGAGCGGTTCGGGGAGGCTGCCGAGATATATCAGGCTATCCTGGTCGATGATCCGAAAAATTTTAATGTCCGGTTGCAGTTGGGCGGGCTGTATGCCCGGATGCATGATTACGAAAAAGCGCGGCAGGTTCTGGAAAAATTGACGGAGATGAACCCTGATTCCTATGCCGGTTTCTATTATCTGGCCAGGCTCTATCAGGAGATGCACCTTTTCGATAAGGCGGCGGAGGCTTACGAGAAGGCCCTCGTTCTTAACTGGTCGCCGATGCTGGCCTATGAGGCTGCCGAATTGTATGAGCAGGAGAAACGGTATCCCGAGGCCATCGCCGTTTATAAGCAGATAGTTGAAGACGACGCCTCCGATGAGAGGGCCCGGAGCTTTCTGGCCCAAGCCTATTTCCGGCAGGGGAAGGTGGATGAGGCGATACAGGAGCTGGAACATCTGCGAAATATCTCGGCCAACCCGGCCAAGGTCGAGCTTGCCATCTGCCGGATTCTCCTGGACGCGGGGCGACGTCTTGATGCCATCACCCGGCTGAATGCAATCCTCAAGAAAGATCCCCAGTCAGACGGAGCCCGGGCGCTTTTGATTATGGCCTATTACCAGCAGGGCGATCTTGCGACCGCCAAAAAACTTCTCCGCCAGGTCCGGCCGGCCAGCCCGGCCTATGAGGAATCGGTCATCATGCTGGCCAGAATCATGCAGGAGGAAAAGGATTTCCCCGGCGCTGAGAAGATCCTGCGGCAGGCCATGGCCGACAAAGAGAATCGGCGGCTTAACTTTTATGTGGCCCTGGCAATGCTCTACGCCGGCCAGGACAAGTTTGATAAGGCCCACGGCGTGTTCGCCCAGGCCATTGCCGATTTTCCCGGCAATGTGGAGACGTATTACGAGTATGCCCTCTTTTTCCACAAGCTGGGGGACGAGGCCGGGGCCATGCGCCAAATGCAAGAGGTGCTGAAGCGGGAGCCGAAACATGCCCGGGCCTTGAATTATATTGGCTATACCTGGGCCGAGGAGGGCCGGAACCTGGAACAGGCCAAGTCCTATATCGAACAGGCCGTCGACCAGTTGCCAAAGGATGGCTTTGTCCGGGACAGTCTGGGATGGGTCTATTACCGGCTGGGGGATTTTCCCGCTGCCGTCCGGGAGCTTGAACTGGCGGTGGTATTGTCGCCCGATGACCCGACAATTTACGAGCATCTCGGCGATGCCTATTTGAAGAATAATGACAAGTTGAAGGCCCGCGATGCCTATCGCAAGTCGCTGGAATTCTATGAAGAACAGGACAAGAAGGATGCTGTCCGCCATAAGCTGGAGGCCTTGTCTCCCGAAGATGGCCAGACCGGCGGCGCAAAATGAATCGCGGTTTTTTTCGAGCCTTGCTGGCGGGGCTTGTTGTTTTTCTGCTGTTTTGCGGCGGATGCGCCACCCTGCCGCCCACCCGGCCTCTTGGTGAGTTGCAGCAGCAGCAAGCCGTTGCCCTGTTCCGCGAGACCATGGCGCAACAGCGGGATTGTCCCTGCTGTCTTGATGCCCAGGTACGGCTTTCGCTGAAATCCCTTGTCCAGAATGGCACGATCTCCGGCTTTGTTCAGGCCAAGGCGCCCTCTTTTTTGAAATTTACCGCCTTGAATCCCCTGGGCCAGCCCATGATGTTTTTGACCACGGACGGTACCTCTTTCCGGTATATCGTGGTTCCGGAAGCAAAGGGCTATGAGGGGCTGGTCACGGCGGCCGCTTTTAAAAAGTATGCGCCGCCGGGTTTTGATCCGGCGCATGGGTTCTTTTGGCTTGCCGGCAGATTGGCGCCTGAAAAGCTGCGGATTTTTTCCGTGGCCCAAGACCCGGAAGGACATGGCCTCTGGCTAGAGCTTGCCTATGTCGGCGATGCTGCCTCCGAGGGGGTGGCATTCCGCCGGCATGTGCTCTTTGATCCCAAGGAAAAAGTAATCCGGCGGCATTTGGTGGCGGACTCTGATGGCCGGATCATGGTCGATGTCCGGTATGATGATTATGCCCCGGCTTCCAACGGTGTGCCTGACAGCTGCCGAATGCCGGGGCTGATCACGATTCACGCCAACAATAACGGCGCGCTTATGGAACTCACCCTGGGGGACTGGCTGTACGATACCAGCTTCAGCGCGGAAGATTTCCGGGTGAATCTGCCTCCCGGCTTTCAACTGGTGCCCGTTGAATAACGATTAAGCATCTTCTGCTTGAGCCCTGCCAACACTTTAACGATCAACCACCCCCAGCCGGTCGGTTTTGTTCGGGAATTATTGATGAATAGTGAGATAGACGCCCTGCTGCCGCAGGTAAGACAGCCCAGCAGGTACGGCGGCAACGAGCTGCATGTGGTGAAAAAGGAGTGGGACGGTGTTTCCCTCCGCATGGTGCTGGCCTTTCCGGATCTCTATGAACTGGGCATGTCCCACCAGGGGTTGCAGATTTTGTATCATATCGTCAACGGCCGGGAGGATATGCTGGCCGAACGGGTCTACACCCCGGACCGGGATCTGGAGGAGCTGCTCCGCGCCCGGAAGTTGCCCCTGTTTTCCCTGGAGTCGCAGCGGCCGGTGGCTGATTTCGATATTCTCGGCATCACGCTGCCCTATGAGCTCTGCTATACCAATATCCTCACCATCCTTGATCTGGCCGGGCTGCCGTTTCGCAGCGCGGCGCGAACCGGTGCGCATCCCCTGGTGATCGGCGGCGGACCCTGCGCCTTCCATCCCGAGCCGGTGGCTGATTTCTTTGACGCCATTCTCCTGGGAGACGGGGAGGAGGCGGTGCTGGAAATCGGTGAGGCTGTCCGCGCCGCCAAGGAAGGCGGGGAAGACCGGCAGACGGTTCTGGCGCGGCTCAGCCGGATCGAGGGGGTCTATGTTCCTTCCTTTTTTGAGCCTCAGTACGATGCGGATGGCAGTTTTCTCGGCATGCAGGTGCTCTCCGGCAACGGGCTGGTAAGACGAAGGATTCTTGCCGATCTGGAAGGCGCCAGCATCGAGCAGCCTCCCCTGGTGCCCCTTACCCGGATCGTCCATGACCGGCTCGGTCTGGAGATCGCCCGGGGGTGCACCCGGGGCTGCCGTTTCTGTCAGGCGGGCATGATCTACCGGCCGGTGCGGGAGCGCACCCCGGAGAAGATCTTTGCCATGGCCGAAAAAGGCATTGCCGAGGGCGGCTTTGAGGAGCTGGCCCTGCTGTCGCTCTCCACCGGCGATTATTCGTGCTTAAGCGAGCTGTTGGTTCGCCTGATGAACCGTTTTGCCAAGGAGCATGTCTCCGTGTCCTTGCCGTCTTTACGGGTCGGCACCCTTACCCCGGCGATCATGGAGCAGATCAGGCGGGTGCGCAAGACCGGTTTTACCCTGGCCCCGGAGGCGGGCACCGACCGGTTGCGCAGGGTGATCAACAAGGGGATCACCGAGGAAGATCTGCTGAGTACGGCGGAGGCGGCTTATGGCCTGGGCTGGAAATTGATCAAGCTTTACTTCATGTTCGGTCTGCCCACTGAAACCGAGGAGGATGTGGCCGCGATCCCGGCCCTGGCCCAGAAGGTTTTAAAAGCAGGGCGAGGCGGCAACTGCCGGGTGAACGTGAGCGCCGCCACCTTTGTGCCCAAGCCCCACACCGTGTTTGAGCGGGAGCCCCAGCTTTCCATGGCCGAAGGCTATGCGCGGATGGATGTGATCAAGAAACGGCTGTACGGCAAGAACTGCACCCTGAAACGGCATGATCCGCGGATGAGCTATCTGGAGGGGGTGTTTTCCCGGGGCGATCGCCGTCTTGCTCGTTTGCTTGAGGAGGCCTGGCAGAGGGGCGCGCGCATGGACGCCTGGACCGAGCATTTTGATCTGAGCCGGTGGCAGGAGGCTGCTGCCGCCTGTGGCCTGGAGCTGGATGGCTACCTGCGCCGGCGGGAAGTGGATGAGCCGTTGCCTTGGCAGCATCTCGGCGTCGGGGTTCGGGATGATTTCTTTGCCGAGGAATACGGTAAGGCGTTGCGGGAAGAATATACCCCGGACTGCCGGGTGCATGGCTGTCAGCAATGCGGGGTCTGTGACCTGAAAACCCTCAAGCCTGTGGTGCATCATCGTAAGAACGCAGAGTCCGGCCTGGAGGCGGCGAACGCAGAAGCACCCCTTACGGGAAATTCCCCGGAAAAACAGGCTAATCGCCCGCATTTCAGCTACAAATTAACCTATTCCCGGTTGGGCAATGCCAGGCTGCTCAGTCATCTCGAGCTGCTCCAGGTTTTTTTCCGGGCTTTCAGCCGGGCCAAACTGCCGCTTAATTTTTCCCAAGGTTTCAACCCGACCCCCAAGGTTTCCTTTAGCCCGGCCCTGCCTCTAGGCACGGAAAGTCTGGTTGAGTTTGTTCTGATCGATCTCTGGGAGCCGCTTTCGGACCTTGGCGGTTTTGTGCCTGCCATGAATAAACAGCTCCCCGAGGGACTTGTCGTGAGTAAGGCGGTGCTGGCAGGCAAGGAACATACTGGCACCATGGTCACCACCTACCATATCCGCCTGCCGCAGCTGCCCGTCCAGGAGGAGCTGGACCGGGTGCTGGCCCGGGAGAGTCTGCCGGTGGTGGTCATGCGCAAGGGGATGCAAAAGCAGCTCGATCTGCGGCCGCTGCTGCAGAGCCTGCGTTTGACCCCGGAGGGCGAGTTGGCGCTGTCCATGTTCAGCGCGCCCGGACAGCCGGGCGGTAAGCCGCTTGAGGTGGCGGCCAAGCTTTTCGGGCTGCCCGAGGAAGAGATCCGGCGGGCCAGGGTTTTGAAGGTGGCGAGCGAGCCGTATCTGGTAAGTGAAAGGTAAAAAGTTGTTGGTTTCGTAACAACTGAAAAAATCAAGGCCACGGCGCAGAGATAACGTATTATACAAGACAAGAGTTAAAACTTTGCGCCTCTGCGTCTTGGCGTTTATATTTTCAATATATCTGTCTGGTGAGAGTCATGGCTACCGAACTGTTGATCAACGCCACACCCTATGAGATCAGGATTGCCCTGGTGGAGCACGGCAACCTGGTGGAGTTTTATCTGGAGCAGCCCCGGGAGAAGGGGCTGGTGGGCAACATCTACCGGGGGAGGGTTGTCCGGGTTCTCTCCGGCATGCAGGCTGCCTTTGTGGATATCGGCCTGGAGCGTACCGGTTTTCTTTATGTGGATGATGTCCATATCACCACCGACGATTTTGAAAAGCGGTTTGCCAAAAGCGACCGGGTGGACGAATGCAGCGGGGGCGGAGGCGGCTGTTGCGGCAACGAGACCCCGGATTCTCTTTGCCGGCGGACTCCGGGTCTGAATATCGGCGATCTGCTTACCGAGGGGCAGGATATCATGGTGCAGATCTGCAAGGAGCCCCTGGGCACCAAAGGGGCCAGGCTTACCTGCAACATTACCCTGCCTTGCCGGAACCTGGTCTTCATGCCCATGACCGATCACATCGGGATATCCCGGAAGATCGAGGACGAAACCGTTCGCAAGCAGCTCCGGCAGGATATTGAAACCCTGCGGCCGGCCGGCACCGGTTTTATCGTGCGGACCGTGGCGGAGAACGCCACCAACGAGGATCTCGAAGCGGACATGGAGTTTCTCCTGCATACCTGGGGAGAAATTCAGGATATCGCGGCCAAGGCCGCTGTGCCGAGTCTGGTGTATGAGGATCTTGATATCACCCTGCGGGTGGTGCGCGATATCTTTTCCCCGGAGGTGGAGCGGGTTTTGGTCGATGACCTGAAAACATTCAACCGGGTGCAGCATTTTGTGGAAACCTTTGCTCCGCGCCTGCAGGGCCGGGTACAGCTTTCGGAAAGCCCGATTCCCCTGTTTGACACCCATGGCGTCGAGATGGATGTCAACCGGGCCCTGGATAAAAAGATCTGGCTCCGTTGCGGCGGCTACATCATCATCGAAACCACCGAGGCCCTGACGGTCATCGACGTGAACACCGGCCGTTACGTGGGGAAAAGCGGGTTGGAGGAAACCATCTTCAAGACCAACATGGAGGCGGTGAAGGAGATCGCCTATCAGCTCAGGCTGCGCAATATCGGCGGCATTATCATTGTTGACTTCATCGACATGGAAGAGGAAATCCACCGGGATGAGGTTTTTTCCGCCTTCAAGGAGGCGGCCAAAAAAGACAAGAGCCGGATCAATATCCTCAGGGTTTCCGAGTTCGGCCTGGTGCAGATGACCCGCAAGCGCAACCGGGAGGACCTGCGGCACATGATGTGCGAGCCCTGCCTCTACTGTCACGGCGATGGCATGTTGAAGTCGGGCCGGACCATCTGTTATGAGATCTTCCGCAAGGTGGAGCGCGAGGCCAAAAAGGCCTTGGCCGATAATGTCGTCCTGAAGGTGCACCCGAGGGTGGCGGCCATGATGCTCAAGGAGGAGGCGGCGACCATTGACTATTTGCAGGGCTCCACGGGCAAGCAGATCATTATCGAGCCGGTCAGGGACATTCACATGGAAAAATATGAAATCCTCTGGGGCAGGGAATAATCACCCTGGCTGAAGAGCCGCAAAAAAGAATGATGCGGGCGCGGGTTTTGCTGGGATATGGGATATTCTTGCTTGACAATGTAGCCCTGTATGGTATTAAGATCGGTTTCACGCACCGGGCGGGATTGGGCTGCCAAAACGGTTTTGTCCGGCGGCTTTCGGTAGCTCGAGGCCGTCAAGGTGTGGGTCAAAAAAGAAGTTTTGTTCACCGAGTCGGCTGGCATCAGCCGTTTATCTGTTGAAGAGTTCAGTTGTTGGAGGAATTATGTACGCAATCATTCGTACCGGCGGTAAACAATATCAGGTTTCACCTGGCGAGCGTGTCCGGGTTGAGAAACTTGCCGGCAATATTGGTGATACCATTGAATTGTCCGATGTTCTCCTCATTGCCGATGGAGAGGAGGTCAAGATTGGCCAGCCCGTTCTCGACGGGGCCAAGGTCATGGCTTGCATCATAGAGCAAGATAAGGCCAAAAAGGTTCTGATCTTCAAAAAGAGACGCCGTAAGGCCTATCGCGTAAAAACTGGTCATCGCCAGCCCTTTACCTCCCTTGAGATCAAGGAAATTTCCGCCTAATAGGGCAGGAAGCGGTGTGGGCAGTCGAAAAAACAACTGATGCGTGTGAACAACGCCATCAGAATTGAAATACGTAAAATGTAAACGTTTAGCAGTGCCGCAGATGCGCGAAAGAGGTCTGTGAGCTATAGCCAGCCTATGTGAGCAGGCCGATGACAAAGCAGGTGTGGTGCTGCTGAACGTTTACAAACACACGAGGTGTTATTGTGGCACATAAGAAAGCGGGCGGTAGCTCAAAAAACGGTCGTGACAGTAACTCGCAACGGCGAGGGGTGAAAAAATTCGGCGGGCAGATTGTTCGGGCCGGCAATATCCTGGTACGCCAGGTTGGCACCGTGATCCACCCTGGCAAGAATGTTGGCCTGGGTCGTGATTATACCCTGTTTGCCAAGATTGACGGCGTTGTGAAATACGAAGAATTTGGCCGTGACAGAAAACGGGTCAGCATCTACCCGGTTGAAGCCAAAGTAGAGGTAGTAGCGTAAGGAGTTGTAACTAAGCTGCTGTTCCCGGCGTTAGCCCCGGAAAGCAGTGTTTCTTTCGTAACGGTTCCTCAATAGTGTGTGCTCGCTGCTGCGTTTGCACTGTAAGTGCCGCAGCAGTCTCCGGCAGAAATCTTTTACTGGCGGCGACGATGGCGTTTATCGATGAAGCAAAGTTCTTTGTCAAAGCCGGAGACGGCGGCAATGGTTGTCTGAGTTTCCGCCGAGAAAAATATGTTCCCAAAGGCGGCCCCGACGGGGGTGATGGCGGCGATGGAGGCTCGGTCACAATCGAAGCCTCCCGCAAGCTTGCCTCCCTTCTTGATTTTCGTTTTAAATCCCACTTTCTCGCGCAGAATGGCACCCCTGGCCGGGGTAAGAGGATGTACGGCCGCAAGGGGGAGAACTTTACCCTCCAGGTTCCTCTGGGCTCTATCCTCAAGGACGCTGAAACCGGTGAGGTTCTGGCCGAACTGCTCCACGAGGGCGACAGTTTTCTCGCCGCCCGTGGCGGTGAGGGCGGTAAGGGCAATGTCCATTTTGCCTCGGCCCAGAATAGGGCGCCCCGCATTGCCACTAAGGGCAAAGAGGGCGAGGAGCGCTGGCTGCGCATCGAACTGAAGCTGCTGGCGGACATCGGCCTGATCGGCCTCCCCAATGCCGGAAAATCCACGCTGCTTTCCAAGTTGTCCGCCGCCAATCCCAAGGTCGCGGACTATCCCTTCACCACCCTTGAGCCGCAGCTTGGCGTCATGCATCTTCCCGATTCCGGGGCCTGCATCATCGCGGATATTCCCGGGTTGATCGAGGGAGCGCACACCGGGGCCGGGCTTGGTCATAAGTTTTTGCGCCATGTCGAACGCACCCAGATCCTCCTCCATGTCATTGACGCCTCGTCCCCGGAGGAGCAGCCTCTGCAGGAGTATCGCACCCTGGAAAACGAGCTGCGCGTCTACAATGACGAGTTGATGGACCGGCAGCGTCTGGTGGTGCTCAACAAGATTGATCTGCTGGAAGACGAGCAACGGCTTGCTGCCTTGCAGGAATTGTTTTTCAAAGCGGAAGGGATCAGGCCGCTTGCCATTTCGGCGCTTACCGGGCAAGGGCTCGCGCAGTTGCAGGAAGCGTTGGGAGAGATGCTGATGTTAAGAGAGGCATGATGACCACAGTGATGGAGCATGACGAAGACCTGGCACTGCGCCGCCGGTTTCTGGACCGGGCCAGACGGGTGGTGATCAAGGTGGGCAGCGCCGTCCTTACCACCGGGGAAGGCTTGAATCTGCCCGTGCTGGACAACCTGGCCAAGGAGATTTGCGCGCTTCGCCAGAGCGGCCGGCAGGTGATTCTGGTCAGCTCCGGCGCGGTTGCAGCCGGCCGCCGGAAGATGGGGCTCGGCGACCGCGTCCTGACCCTGCGGGAAAAACAGGCTGCCGCCGCCATCGGCCAGAGCAGCCTGATGCGCTCCTACGAGAAGATCTTCGAACAGCTTGGCCAGAAAGTGGCCCAGGTTCTCCTCACCCACGATGCCCTGTCCCTTAGGGACCGGTATCTCAATGTCCGCAATACCCTTTTCACCCTGCTGGATTGGGGCTTGGTCCCGATCATCAACGAGAACGACACCGTCTCCGTGGAAGAGCTGCGCTTTGGCGACAACGACGCCCTGGGCGCCATGGTCACCAACCTCACCGAGGCGGATATCTTTGTCTGCCTGACCGATGTGCCGGGGCTGTTCTCCGCCAATCCGCTCACCAATCCCGACGCCAGGCCGGTCCATACCGTGGTCAAGATCGACAGCACGGTGCAGGGGATGGCCGGCACGGGGCAAGGCGGTATGGGCACGGGCGGCATGGGAAGCAAGGTCAAGGCCGCCAAGATGGTGGCTGCCCGTGGCGGGTGTTGCTTCATCGGCCCGGGCCGTGAGCCGGACACCATCTCCCGGCTTTTTGCCGGGGAGCTGGTCGGCACCTTCTTCCTGCCCCGGAAGGAAAAATTGGCAAGCCGCAAGCACTGGATTGCCTATACCCTGCGGCCGCAAGGGACTCTGGTTCTTGATGCCGGGGCGTGCAAGGCCGTGCTGCAAGGGGGCAAAAGTCTGCTTCCTTCCGGAATCCTCGAGGTCCGGGGCAAGTTCGGCATCGGGGCGCCGGTCCATTGTATCAACGAGCAGGGCGAACCCCTTGCCGCCGGGCTGGTCAATTACGGTTCCGCTGATATCGACCGGATCAAGGGCGTGAAGACCAGCCAGATCGAACAGGTGCTGGAACGGGCCAAAGACAGCGACGAGGTTATCCACCGCGATAATTTAGTGATATTATAGCCTGCAGCTATCAGCTGACCGCTGGAAGCTGTAAAGGAGCACAAGACATGTCCATCCAGGAAACTATCAGGCAGATGGCAGTGGCGGCCAAAAAAGCGTCCCGCAACATGGCCAACCTGTCCACCACGGCCAAGAACAACGCCCTGCTGAAGATGGCCGAGGCGCTTCTTGCCCAAAAATCCTATATCCAGCAGGAGAATGAAAAGGATCTTGCCGCGGGCCGCGCCAAGGGACTATCCGGGGCCATGCTCGACCGGCTCGCCCTCACCGACAAGGTGATCGACAGCATGGTCGGAGGATTGCGCGAGGTTGCGGCACTGCCCGATCCGGTGGGGGAGATCGACGAGATGGTCAGGAGGCCCTCCGGCATCACCGTCGGCCGGATGCGCATCCCCCTGGGGGTTATCGGCATGATCTACGAGTCGCGGCCCAATGTGACCGTGGATGCGGCTGCCCTGTGCCTCAAGGCGGGCAACGCCATCCTGCTGCGGGGCGGCTCCGAGGCTATCCACTCCAATCTGGCCCTGGCCAAGGTGCTGCAGGAGGCCCTGGCAGCGGAGCAGATCGAGGCTGCGGCCGTGCAGGTGATCCCGGTCACTGACCGCGAGGCGGTTACGGCCATGCTCTCCCTTGAGGAGCAGATCGACTTGATCATCCCCAGGGGCGGCGAGGGCTTGATCCGTTTTGTGGCCGAGAACTCCCGCATCCCGGTGCTCAAGCATTATAAGGGCGTGTGCCATGTCTTTGTCGATGCAAGCGCGGATCAGGAGATGGGGGTGAACATCGTGATGAACGGCAAGGTGCAGCGGCCCGGGGTGTGCAACGCCCTGGAAGCGCTGCTGGTCCATAAGGATATCGCCGCCGAGTTCTTGCCCAAGGTCTGGAGCGAGCTGAAAAAAGCCGGGGTTCAGCTGCGGGGCTGCCCGCAGACCAAGGCGATTCTCCCGGAGATCACCCCAGCCCTGCCCACGGATTTCGGCATGGAGTTTCTCGACCTGATTCTGGCGGTGCGGGTGGTGGATGATCTGGACGCGGCCATGGACCATATTGTCCGGTACGGCTCCCAGCACACCGAGGTCATCGTCACCAACAGCTACGCCAACGGCCAGCGGTTCCTCCGTGAGGTGGACGCCTCGGCGGTGATGATCAACGCCTCCACCCGGTTCACCGACGGCGGCCAGTTCGGTCTGGGCGCAGAGATCGGCATCAGCACCACCAAGCTGCACGCATACGGCCCCATGGGCTTGAAAGAGCTGACCACCAGGAAGTTCATCGTCTACGGAGACGGCCAGGTTCGCGGTTAAGCAGGACTCCGGAGAAAGCAGGGTGGAACTTCCGCATAACCTCGGCACGCGGGTCGGCATCTTGGGCGGCACCTTTGATCCGGTGCACAATGCCCACCTGGCCATTGTCGAAGCGGCCAGGCGGGCCATGGCCCTGTCCGGCCTGCTCTTTGTTCCCGCCTTTCTGCCGCCCCACAAACCCACCTACGCCATCTCCGCCTTTCAGCACCGGGTTGCCATGCTGGAGCTGGCCGTCGCCGACCGGCCCGGTTTCCAGGTCTCCCGTCTGGAAGCGGAACGGGTGGGTCCTTCCTTCAGCATCGATACCCTGAAGGCCTTGCGTCTCTGGCTGGAGCCGGAGGCTGCGCTATTCTTCATTATCGGCATGGATGCCTTTGCCGAGATTCACACCTGGAAGGCCTACCGGCAACTGCTGGATTATGCCTCGTTCGTAGTGATTGGCCGGCCTGATCATTGCCGGCACTCCTGCGGGCAGACCGTAACGGCTGATTTTCCCGGCTATACCTTTGCTGAGGCCCGTGGCTGCTGGCAGGGAGAGCCCGGTCAGGGCGCCATCCATCCGGTGGCCATGGTGCCGTTGAAGATCTCTTCCACCGGGATTCGGGAAGCAATCAGGCAGGGCAGGTCTGTTCGGAATCTTGTTCCAGCGGCGGTGGCGGACTACATCGAGGCCCATGGGCTGTACCGGTGACGCGTTTCTGTCATGCCGCAGGCTGGGCCGGAGCGGGCTCATCCTCTTCCGGCATGGCCCGTGTCAGGGTGGTCAGATAGAGCGCCCCTTTTTCAATCTGGTCGGCAATGCGCCGGATATCGCTCATCAGGTCGATGAGCGACACCATCAGCCCCACCGGCAGCAGGTTCTTGGTTCCCGCCTTGAGCAGGCTTGACTTAAGATGGTGGTACATCTCCTCGGTTTGCTTGAACAATGCGGCGCACTCCTCCGGCGCATAGTCCTTCCTGGCCACATCGGTCAAATCCAGCAGCTTCACCACATATTGCTTGTATAGGCTTATCTCTCGGGCCAGGGTCTCATCTGTCACAGGCCGGCTCTGTTGCTGCATCTGGGCAACCCGCAGGGAGACATCGGCTATTTCCCGGTAGTAGCTGGTCACCCGCAGGGCGTTGGGCAACACGTGGTCAAGCTCTTCCGGCAGGCTGCCCCGCCGGATCAGATTGATGAAGTTGCCCACCTCGATCTCCAGTTTGAGCAGCACCTGGCGGTCCGATTCAAGCTGCTTGCCTGGGCCGGATTCGCTGCTCATGGCGCCCTTGGCCATGCGGCGGGCAATGTTGCCGATCCGTTCGATTTCCCTGGCCAGGGCATGGAAGGCCAGCACCGGGGTGGCGGCGATATTGCGGTCCAGATAGAGGGGGTGCGCCTCATCTTCTTCGTGGGAGCGGAACCTGCCCTTGAGCCAGGTGACCATGCTTCGGGTAAATGGCCAGATCAGGCAGACCCCCATGATATTCAGCGAGGTGTGGAACAGGGCCAGGAGGATGGTGATGTTGGCGTTGAGGTGGAGGATCTCCGGGAAGAGTAAGAGGATATGGAGGAGAAAGGGCAGCAGGAGCAGGGCTGCGGCGCCGGTGGCCAAATTGAAGATGACATGGGCGGCGGCCACCCGTTTGGCATTGGGGGTGGCGCCGATCGCCGCCATGGCTGCGGTGGAGGTGGAGCCGATATTGGCGCCGATGATCAGGGAGGCGCCGTTGTCGAAGGGGAGAAGGCCTCCGGCGGCAGCGGTGAGGGTGATGACTATGGTGGCGCTGGAAGACTGTATTGCCACGGTGAGCAGGAGGCCGATGACCAGGAAGGTGAGATGACCCACCAGGCTGTTGCTCAGGAGCGCAGGCATGCTGAGTCCGGTCCCGGCAAAGGTGGCCCGGAGCAGGTCGATGCCCGTAAAAAAGACGCCGAAACCGGCAAGCGTCTCGCCGAGCGCCTCATAGCGGTTGTTGCCTCGGTTGAGCCGCAGCAACATGCCGAGACCGATGAGCGGCAGGGCGACAAGTTTTACAGCCCCCCGGAAATCAATCAGGCTCACCAGCCAGCCGATCATGGTATGGCCGATATTGCTTCCGTAAACGATGGTGATGGCCTGCATGAGGTCCATGAGCCCGGCGTTGACAAAGCCGATGGTGGCCACGGTCACTGCGCCGGAGGATTGTACCAGGGAGGTGATGAGAGCGCCGGAGAGGATGCCTCGGAGCGGGGTGGCGGTGGAGCGTTCCAGGATGGTGCGCAGGGTGTTGCCCGCGGCAACCTTGAGGCCCTCGGTCATAAGCTGCATCCCGAGCAGGAAGAGGCCGATGCCCCCGATAAAACTGCCAAGGATGGAAAAGTGCATGCTGCGGACTCCTTTTTAGCCGGATGTTTTTCTTATAATACCTGGTGTCTGCGGGATAGGCAATTGCTTGATGATATTGAAAATATTTCCCGGACATCGGAAGAGTCTGTTGCCGGGGGAGTTTTTTAATTGGAGAGACGGCCGGGCTTTCTGTATGATAAGGGTTGATATTCCCCGGTGTCCTTTGCCAAGAATCGGCACAGCACGGTCAGGCAGTCACAAAAAGAGAGTGGGCGACAACCATGCACAACCAGCGGAGCAGTGGCGTCCTTCTGCATCTTACTTCCCTGCCGGGGCCTTTTGGGATCGGAACCCTTGGCAAGTCCGCCTTCGAGTTCATCGACTTTCTCAGAGCGGCCGGTCAGACCCATTGGCAGATCCTGCCATATGGCCCGGTGATCGGCATATTCGGCAATTCGCCCTACATGAGCCTGTCCGCCTTTGCCGGCAATCCTTTGCTCATCGATCCCGCTCAGCTCGTGGGGGCCGGTTTTCTCCGGCGGGAGCAGGTGGAAGTCTCGCCTGAATTTTCCGAATACCTGGTCGATTTTGCCGCTGTTCGTGGTTTCAACGAGAAAATTCTGAAGCTCGCCTTTTTGGAGTTTCAGCTGGCCGGGGACGCCGCTGCCCTCGCGGCCTTCGGTCAGGCAATGGACTGGCTTGACGACTATGCTCTTTTTATGGCGCTACGGGAAGAATTTGATTCCAGTCCCTGGTTTTCTTGGCCAGCGGATATTGCCCGCCGGAAGCAGGAGGCCCTTGCCCGGTGGCGTGCAACCCTGGCCGAACGCATTCTTTTTCATAAATTTGTCCAGTTCTGCTTTTTTTCCCAATGGCAGATCCTGTGGAATTACGCCCACAGCCATGGCGTAAAGATCATCGGCGATATCCCCATCTATGTGGCCCTGGACAGCGCCGACGTCTGGGCGCATCAGGAATGCTTTCTCCTTGATCCCGAAACCGGACAGCCGACCCATGTGGCAGGCGTGCCCCCTGATTATTTCAGCGACACAGGGCAGCGCTGGGGAAATCCGCTTTTCAAATGGTACCGTGACGGGGGAGGGCTGAATGCGTCCCTGCTCGCCTGGTGGGGGCAGCGGTTTCGTCATCTCTGCCGGACGGTGGATGTGGTCCGCATCGATCATTTCCGCGGTTTTGAGGCATACTGGCAGATTCCGGCCTCGGAGGAGACTGCTGTCAACGGACAATGGGTCAAGGGACCGGGCCTGGAATTTTTTACCGAGATAAAAAAATATCTGGGCGAGCTGCCGATCATCGCCGAGGATTTGGGGGTGATCACCCCGGAGGTTGAGCTGCTCCGCGACACTCTTGGCTTTCCAGGGATGAAGGTGCTGCAGTTTGCCTTTGACTCCGACGAGCGCAACGCCTATCTGCCCCATAACTACACCACCGTGAACTGCGTCGCCTATACCGGCACCCATGACAACGATACGACCCTGGGCTGGTACTTCAGTGATACGGTTTTGCAAGCCAGCAAGACCAAGGCGTTGCGTTATGTCCACAGTCAACCGGGCAGTCCCATCCACTGGGATTTCATCCGCCTGGCCTATGGTTCGGTGGCCGAGCTGGTCATTGTTCCGCTTCAGGATGTGCTGGGGTTCGGCAGCGACTGCCGGATGAACATTCCCGGCACCTCGGAGGGAAACTGGCGCTGGCGGTGCGCGGCTAGATTTTTGAATACTGAGGCAGCAAGGGCGTTGCGGGATGAAGTTCTGTTTTATAACAGGCTGCCAGTCGCCCCCGTTGTTTTTGGCAAAATGGAGAAGTGAGATGAAGGTTCTGGCCTTGAGCGGGAGTCCGAGAAGAAAAGGAAATACCGAGACCTTGCTTCGCGCCGTTCTGAAAGGGGTTGAGGCGGCGGGCGGTGAGATCGAGCTGATTCGTCTCTATGATCTTCGTATTCAGCCGTGCATCGCCTGCGGCGGCTGCGACAAAACCGGCGAATGCGTGCTGGAAGACGACATGCAGGAGTTGTATCCAAAAATCCTCGCCTCGCAGCGAATCATTCTTGCCTCGCCCATCTATTTTTACGGAATCACCGCCCAGGCCAAGGCCTTTGTTGACCGCTGCCAGGCAATGTGGAACAAAAAACGCCTCCTCACCGAAAAAGGCGAATGGCGCAAGGACCCCAGCCGCAAGGGTTTTCTGGTGGCGGTGTCCGCCACCCACGGGGAAAGGGTTTTCGATGGCGCGATTCTTACCGCTAAATATGCCTTTGACGCCATGGGCATGGGCTACGGCGGGGAGTTTGCGGTCAAGGGCATGGATGGCCGAGGGGACATGGCAAAGGATGAGGCTACCCTGGCGCAGGCGGAACTGGCGGGCAGAAAATTTATGGATTGAAACTGGATGGTTGTGAGGTTTTCCCGTTGTCGGAAGCGCAAGGAAGGGGAATAAAAGGGGAATAAAAGGTTGACAAAACCCTTCCCATCATTTAGAAAATGGCGCACAGCATGGCCCCTTCGTCTAGTGGTCTAGGACGCTGGCCTCTCACGCCGGTAACACGGGTTCGAGTCCCGTAGGGGTCACCAGTGAGAAATCAAGGACTTAGCCGTTTTCGGTTAGGTCCTTTTTTTGGCTGGTGGTTTCTCTGGTGTTTTTCTCCTGAAAAAACGGGAAGAGAATCCAGGGCAGACCGCACCGATTCAAGCCCCCTGATGTACCTCTCAGTAGTCGAAAGGTTCTTGTGCCGCAGGATGGCCTGAATCTGGACCATCGGAACCCCCTCCCTTGCAAGAATGCTCGCCGTCAAATGCCGGATAGCATGGAATCCAAAAGGCTGAATGCCAGCACGGCGACACAAACGGCCCATGAAGTGGATACGATACAAGAAGGGAACTCCATCGACGGAGAAAACAAAACCGGCCGGAGAATAATCAGCGGGGCGGAGATCAGCAAGGCCGCGCTGAAGATCAGCGGTCAATGGAAGCCGGGATTCCTCCCAGGTGCCGACACGGTTTTTGCGGGTGAGAAGCCGAAGGGTTCGTGATTCAAAATCCACATCAGACCACTTGAGCCGGAACAGCTCGCCACGGCGTGCCCCGGTATGAAGACAGGTAAGAAGAAAAGCGCGGTCCTGGTCATTCAGGCAGGCATTGAAAGCCAACCAAAAATCAGACTCGGGGGGAACATAACGGGCCGTTCGCTCTTCCTGGAATTTGTCTACCGCAAAAGGGTTATGAAGGTGCCGGGGGAAGGCTTCGATATATCGGCAACCCCAAGCCCAGGCCGCCATCAAATTCTTTCTGTCCTTGTTTGCGGCATATCCTGAACGGCTTTCTTTCTCCTGCTGCAGGAACGAAAGAATCATACCGGGTGGAAGCCGGTCAAGGGAAAGCTCTCGATCAATCACCTTGAAAAGCCGTCTGAAAACAGAAACCTTTTCCTGATAGGTCGAGCGGACAAACTTTGACCGGGCAAAATCAAGATATCTGATGGCCAGCTCACCCAAAGATGTTGTGGGAGTCAACAAGAGACACGATGTTACCTGAAGTAGTCACGATTTAATCTGACACTTCTTGTATAAATGGAGTGAAATAAGGAGGAGTAAGATGACCACGAATCAGAAGTTGTAGCTGTTACGTGGTACTAGGGGACTTCCCCCTATTTTATCTGTTTGATTTCAACCTGTTGCAATCACGCCAGACCAACCTCAGCGCAACTCCTCCAGTCTGGCCATGCCAGCCTTTATCTTCTCCAGCTTCGCCTGCATTTCCTCGATCTTTTCCCGTTCCTTGGCCTTCACCTCTTTCGGGGCGTTGGCCATGAACTTTTCGTTGCTCAGCTTGCCTTGGCAGCGGGCCAACTCGATCTCGGTCTTGTCCTGATCCTTCTGCAGCTTGGCTTGCTCCTTGTCCACATCCACCAGCCCGGTCAGGGGCACGAAGATTTCGATGTCGGTATAGAGGTAGGAGGCCGCGCCCTTGGGCCGGGTGCCTTCCTTCTGCACGGCCATGGTGGAGGTCCGGGTCAGGGTTTTGAGGGAACCGGCCAGGGAGGTCAACCCTGCGTGTTTGGTTTCGTCGTGGCAGATGATCAGGACCTCGATCTCGGCGGAGGGGTGGATCATGGCTTCGCTGCGGATGTTGCGGATGCCGCCGACAATTCCCATGAAGAGCACGGACAGTTCGGCAGCCTCGGGATTATCCCAGGCCGGATTCACCGTGGGAAAGGCTTCGACCATGATGCTGGTCCGTTCTCCGGGCAGCACATGCCAGATCTCCTCGGTGACGAATGGGGTGATGGGGTGCAGGAGCTTGAGCGTGTTTTCCAGCACCGCCAGGAGAACGCCCTGTGCCTGCGACTTGGCCGTGGCGTTGTCGCCGTAGAGATCGGACTTGATCCATTCCAGGTACCAGTCGCAGAACTCGTTCCAGACGAACTGGTAGATGGTCGAGGCCGCGTCGTTGAAGCGGTAGTCGTCCAGGGCCTGGCGTGTCTCGGTGATCGCCTGGTTGAGCCGGTGGAGGATCCAGCGGTGGGCCAGGGGCAGGGTGGCGGGGGCGATATCCTTGCTGATCCCGGGATCGCACTCCTTGATGTGCATGAGGGCGAAGCGGGCCGCGTTCCAGATCTTGTTGATGAAGTGGCGGTAGCCTTCGATGCGCTCCTCGGCGAGCTTGATCTCGCGGCCTTGGGCGGCAAAGGCGGTGAGGGTGAAGCGCAGGGCATCGGTGCCGTACTCGGCCATGACCACCAGGGGGTCGATGACGTTGCCCGTTGACTTGCTCATCTTCTTGCCGTGCTTGTCGCGGACCAGGGCGTGGAGGTAGACGTCCTTGAACGGCACCTCGTCCATGATGTGGATGCCCATCATCATCATCCGGGCTACCCAGAAGAAGAGGATGTCGAAGCTGGTGATCAGCACCGAGGTGGGGTAGAAGAACTTCAGCTCCTTGGTCTCCTCGGGCCAGCCCAAGGTGGAGAAGGGCCAGAGGGCCGAGGAAAACCAGGTGTCCAGCACGTCGGTTTCCTGGGTGAGCTTGGCTGAGCCGCATTTTTCGCATAGCGCAGGGGCATGCTCTTCCACCATGAAATGGGAGCAGTCGTCGCAGGTCCAGGCCGGGATCTGATGGCCCCACCAGATCTGGCGGGAGATGCACCAGTCGCGGATGTTGTCCATCCAGGCGTAGAAGGTGTTGTACCAGGTCTTGGGGTGGATGGTGGTCCGTCCGTCGCGCACCGCGGCCACGGCCTGGGCGGCCAGGGGTTTTACGGAAACAAACCACTGCAGCGAGGTGGTGGGCTCGACCACGGTTTTGCAGCGGTAGCACTGGCCCACCGCATGGGCGTAGTCCTCGATCTTTTCCAGGAATCCCTGCGCCTCCAGGTCGGCTACAATCTGCTTGCGGCAGGCGAAGCGTTCCAGCCCGGCGTAGGGGCCGGCGGCCTCGTTCATGATCCCGGAGTCGTCCATGACCTTGATCCGTTCGAGGTTGTGGCGCAAGCCGATCTCGTAGTCGTTGCGGTCGTGGGAGGGGGTGACCTTGAGCGCGCCGGTGCCGAACTCCCGCTCCACATGGTGGTCAAAGACCACCGGGATGGTGCGGTCGGTGAGGGGCAGCCGGATGCCGATTTCCTTCAAATGGCTGTAGCGCGCATCGTCGGGATGCACGGCCACTCCGGTGTCGCCCAGCATGGTCTCGGGCCGGGTGGTGGCGACCACCACATGGCCCGAGCCATCCGCATAGGGGTAGCGGATGTGGTAGAGCTTGCCTGCTGTCTCCTCGTGTTCCACCTCGTCGTCGGAGAGTGCTGTTTTGCAGCGGGGACACCAGTTGACGATGTAGTCGCCCTTGTAGATCAGCCCTTCCTTGTAAAGGCGGACAAAGACGGTGCGCACCGCCTTGGACAACCCCTCGTCCATGGTGAAGCGTTCCCGGTCCCAGTCGCAGGAGCAGCCCAGGTGCTTGAGCTGGTTGATGATGGTGCCGCCTTTTTCCTCGCGCCATTGCCAGACCCGCTCGATGAACTGGGCCCGGCCGAGGTCGTGACGGCTCTTGCCCTCGGTGGCAAGCTGGCGCTCCACCACGTTCTGGGTGGCGATGCCGGCGTGGTCGGTGCCCGGCACCCAGAGGGTGTTGTAGCCGCACATCCGCTTGTAGCGGACCAGGACATCCTGCATGGTGTTGTTCAGGGCATGGCCCACATGGAGCACGCCGGTGACGTTGGGCGGCGGGATGACAATGGAAAAAGAGGGCTTGGTCTCGTCCATGGTGGCCTGGAAGTTTTTCTGCTCAAGCCATTTCCGGTACCACCTGGCCTCAACCTCTTTGAATTCGTATCCCTTGGCCAGCTCATGGCCGCCGGTCGCGACGAAAGTAGCGTTTTCGCTCATCGGTTACATTACACTCCATGGTTTGGGAAGAAAGATGTTGGTGTAGAGATCAAGAGCATAGCGGTCGGTCATGCCGGCAATAAAGTCGCAGACCATCTGCTCCCGCGGGGTTGTGGCATCATAGTCGATGACCTTTTCCCAGTGGTCGTCGTTGTTGATAAAATATTCGTACAGCTCCCGCAGCACCTTTTTGGCCTTGATGAAGTCGTCGTGCACCCGGTTGGTTTCGTAGACGTTTTCATAGAGAAAGGAGCGCAGCTCGGCAATGCCCTCCAGCAGCTGCGGGGTCATGGTCAGGGTTTCCCCTCCGTTTTTCAGGGTCTGGACTACAAGATCGTTGACCATGCTGCCGATGCGCCCGGAGTGATCAGGGCCGAACAGCTTCTGGAGATGGGAGGGGATCTGCGACTCGCTGATAATCCCGGCCCGCGCGGCATCGTCCAGATCGTGGTTCACGTAGGCGATGATATCGGCGATGCGCACCACCCTGCCTTCCATGGTTGTCGGCAGTTCGGAGAGATCATGGGGCAGAATCTCGCGGCGCCCCTTGGAATGCTTGGCTATGCCGTCAAGAACCTCGATGGTCAGGTTGAGCCCCGCGCCTTTTTTTTCCAGGATGTTCACCACCCGCAGGCTCTGGTCGTAGTGGCGGAAGCCGGTGGGATAGAGCTCGTCCAGCACCGCTTCCCCGGCGTGGCCGAAGGGGGTGTGGCCGAGATCATGGCCCAAAGCGATGGCCTCGGTGAGATGGCCGTTTAAGCGCAGGGCCACCGAGATGGTCCGGGCGATCTGGCTCACTTCGAGCACATGGGTGAGCCGGGTCCGGTAATGGTCGCCGGTGGGGGCCAGGAACACCTGGGTTTTATGCTTGAGGCGGCGGAAGGACTTGCAGTGGATGATCCGGTCCCGGTCGCGCTGGTACGCGCCCCGGATGGGGCATTCCTCTTCGGGCCTGAGCCTGCCTTTGGTGTTGCGGCTCAAAGCGGCATAGGGCGCCAGGCTTACGGCCTCGCGCTCCTCGATCTGCAGGCGGATGGAATGGTCCATGGCCTTAGCGGGCAGGAGCATGGTGATTATGTCCGGCGAAAACCATCGGGGTGCAGGCCGGTTTTATAACTGGGAACATTTCTTTCATCGGGGATCTCCGGAATAGCGGCAGGGATCAAAAGGGGGGAAGAGGTTTAACTGTTCGTTTTTGCAATGGTTCGGCCTTGTGGGGCCAATCGGAAACAAGCGCTGAAGATACCGGCAAATGCACCGCCGGTCAAGTGCGATACGCTCGGCTTGGCCGCGGGGAAAAATTATTCTTCCTCCTCTCCGGCGTAGCGGGCTTCGACCTTCTCCATCCCGGCCTGGGCCTGCTCCCAGTCCGCATAGCTTCTTTTCAGTTTTCTCCCCAGGGAGGTGTATTCGTTATTGAGCTCGGCAAACCGGTCCTGATCCTTGTAAAGCTCGGGGTCGGCCATGGCCTGTTCGAGCTGACCCTTTCTCCCTTCGAGCTGTTCGATCTCCTGTTCACAGCGGTCAACGATCTTTTTGAGCGGCGCGATTTCGCGGTTCTTCTGCTGGCGCATTTCCGCCTGAAGTTTCCGGGATTCCTTGCCCTTTTTCATCTGTTTTTCAGGAACTGAATTGCCGGGTTCGCTTTTGGGCGCACCAGCTGTTTTTTGCGGGGTGGCCGCCGTTTCGGCATGGGTCTTGTGGAGATAGTAGTCGATGTTGCCGTCAAAGATGGTGCCGCGGCCGGATTTGATTTCCAGCACCTTGGAGACAAAGGAGTTGGCAAAATAGCGGTTGTGGGAGACGACGATGATGGAGCCGTCGTATTGGCGCATCGCCTCCTGGAGCACCTCCTGGGATTGGATGTCCAGATGGTTGGTGGGTTCATCGAGAATGAGGAGATTGGCCGGGGTGGCGATCATCTTGGCCAGTGCCACCCTGCTTTTCTCGCCGCCCGAGAGCACCTCCACCTTTTTGTCCACGTCATCGCCGCGGAAGAGGAAGGCGCCCAGCAGGGAGCGGGTCTGGGTGACGCTCAGCTCGTTGTTCACATGGCTCAGGGTTTCCAGCACCGTGTAGCGGGAGTCAAGCTCCTGGGCCTGATGCTGGCCAAAGTAGGAGATGGCCACGTTGTGGCCGAAGCGGATGACGCCGCTGTCCGGAGTGACCAGGCCGGCCAGGATCTTCACCAGGGTGGATTTGCCCGCGCCGTTGACCCCGAGCACGGCCAGCTTTTCCCCGCGTTGCAGGGAAAAGGAAAGGTCGGTGAAAACCGGCTTTTCGCCGAACTGTTTGTTGAGATGCTCGATCTCCAGCACGGTCCTGCCGGAGGGCGGGGAGGGCGGAAAGCGGAAGGCGATGGAGTTTTCCGTCTCGTCCAGCTCGATCAGCTCGATTTTGTCCAGCTGTTTGAGGCGACTCTGCACCTGGGTGGCCTTGGTGGCTTTCGAGCGGAACCGGTCAACGAATTTCATGGTTTGCTCGATCATGGCCTGCTGATTCTCATAGGCCGCCCGCTTGATGATCATCCGGTTTGCTTTATCCACCAGGTATTTCGAGTAATTGCCCTTGTAGACGGTAAGCTCGCCCAGAGAAATCTCCCAGGTGACGGTGGTGAGGTTGTCGAGAAAGGAGCGGTCATGGGAGATCATCACCATGGCGCCCCGGTGATTTTTCAGGAACTCCTCCAGCCAGGTGAGCGACTCGATATCCAGATGGTTGGTCGGCTCGTCCAGCAGCAGGAGGTCCGGTTTGGCCAGCAGGATCTTGGCCAGCATCAACCGCATGAGCCAGCCGCCGCTGAACGAAATGCTGTCCTTGCTGAAATCGCTCGGGGTAAATCCCAACCCCAACAGAATCCTTTCGACCTGGGACTCCATGGTGAAGATGTCGGACTGGTCCAGCCGGTGCTGCAGATCTCCCTGGCGGTGGAGCAGTTCGGGGAATTCTGGGGCTTCCGGGGGCACCAGGCCAAGGGCCTGATTGACCTGATCGAGTTCCTTCTGGAGCGCCAGGGCCTCGGCAAAGGCGGTTTTTGCTTCCTCAAACAGGGTGCGGCCAGGGGCAAAGGTGGTGATCTCCTGGGGCAGGTAACCGACGCTGATGTTTTTGGAGCGGGTGAGGATGCCATCGTCCACATGCTTGACTTGCGCCATGATCTTGAGCAGGGTGGATTTTCCGGCGCCGTTTACCCCGACCAGGCCGATTTTTTCTCCGGGGTGGACGCGGACCGAGACATTCTTGAACAGGTGTTTGAGTCCGAACTGGATGGAAAGCTGGTTGATGGCAAGCATGGTTGAGCATTATCCGCTGAAATTTTCAGTTGACTGAAAGAACAATCGGACACCATAGCACATTGCGCCGGGTATTTCTAACAGATGTTGCGTTGCGGAAAAGAAACCTCAGATGGCATAGGTGTCACCGGCAACGCCGGTGAGTTCGCCAAGATGGGTGGGCAGGACGATCAGGACGGTGGTGCCTTTGCCCAGCTCGCTGGTGACGGTGACGGTGCCCATGTGCTCGTTGATGATCTGTTTGACATAGGGCAACCCCAGGCCGGTGGTCCGCCGGTTGATGTGCAGATAGGGGTCGAAGATAACCTCGAGTATTTCCGCGGAGATCCCCGGGCCATCATCGGTGATTGTAACCTGGCAGCCGGCGGAGGTCCGTTCGGTTGCAATGATGATCCGGTTCTGCTTGGTGCAGGCATTCACCGCGTTCCGGAGCAGATGGGCAAGGGCGATCTTGATGAGCGAGCTGTTGCCATGGAAAAAAAGCGGGGCCTGACTGAGGGCGACCTGGAGATTGACCGCCTTGGCGCGGACCTCTTCCTGCAACGATTCCACAGCTTCCAGGACAATGGGGTTAAGGTCCAGCGGCGCGAAAATCTTTTTTGCCTCCGGCCGGACCGATTCGAATTTGCTCACCAGATTTTCAAGTTTGCGGGCCTGATCAAGGATATGGATCAGCTTTACCCGGCCCTCTTCTTCCGGCGGATAGGCGTTGAGGAGCCGGCGAACCATGCCGCCGATGATGGCGGCCGGGTTGCGCACTTCATGGGCGATGCGCAGGGCCATGCCAGCCCTGGTCCGCTCCGCGATGACCGCTTCGATGTCCTTGTTCAGGCGGAAAAGCTCCTGGCTGTTTTTTTCGATTTTTTCGCGGTCCCGGAGCATCCGTTCCATGATGGTTTCGATCCGGTTGAAAAAAAGGGTTACAGAGGCGATGACAATAAAGGCCATGCTGTTGATTGACCCGCTGTACGGGGCCACTATCCGCCAGAGGTCTTCCCTTCCGGAAAAGGTGAGAAGGTGTTTAAGGATGTGTCCACTGGAGCGCGACATGGCAAAGGCGAACAGCGCCCCGCAAAACCAGAGGAGAAAGATGGCCAGGGGGTTTTCCCGGTCGGTGCGGGCCAGGGCCAGGGCATGGTTGAGGCATAACCCTGAAAGAATGATGAGGGCGAAGGCCCCGCCGAAATCAAGGAGCCAGATCGGCAGCATGGAGATGGTGATCATGGGCGTCCCTGTCCAGGGGGAGATGGCCTGGATTGTTCCTCCCGGAGCAATTTAAGGCCCCGATAAAAAAGAAACATGGCGGGCACGGCGAGGAGGTGATCCAGTTTCAGGATATAGTACAGACCCTCTTGCCAGCCATTCAGGCGGAGCAGGGGGATATCCGCGCCGGGCGGCAGGAACAGGGCGTCTTCGATCTCCAGATCGAGAAAATGTCCCACCATGGTGGCACCGCTCCAGAGCATGAGGAGCCAGGTCCCGGCGATGATGTATTGCCATGCCTTAAGGGAAGCGAGACGGGTCTGGTGTGCTTTTACGGCAAAAAAGAAAAGCGAGACAATAAGGAAGAAGTGGGCGAGCTGATGGATGTACAACCCCGAATAGGCATGGGGCTGAAAGGCCAGAGCGTTATCCGGCAAAAGAGAGCCCGACAGCAGCAAAAAAACGGTGAAAAATAAGGTCGCCAAAAAAGAACCTCGGATGGCTGGTTGTCTGGTGAAACCTCAGGCCAGAAGATTGGACATTATTATTGTCAAGATTAGCATATCATGTTGTGTGCTCTGGCTTGATATGAAAAAAACGACTCGTGGAAAAAATATGTCAGGGGGGAAGTCCGCCACCGGGACAATATCAGGCGCGGTCGTTCAATAAGTCCGGTTTTCTTGAAAGACCAAGCTCTTGGGAAACCTGGGTGGCAATCTCCTCTATGGATTTGCCCGCCGTGGAGACAATGGGAATCTTGTGATTGTGAAAGATGGTTTCGGCCGTCTGGATCTCCTCGCTGCAGGTGGAGCGTTTGGCATAATTGCTGTCCGCGTACCGTTTTTCCCGGACATTGTGGAGCACCTCAGGGGTGGTGGTCAGGCCGATGGCCCGCTTTATGTTCCTGATTATTTCTTCAGGCAGGGTGTATTTGCTGAGATACTCGGCGGTGAGGGGGAAATTTGCCGATTTCATTCCCATCTGCGTTGCCAGATATACACTGACCGGGGTCTTGCCGGAGCGGGAAACACCCAGCAGGATGACCTCGGCCTCGTCCAGTTCATGGGTGTTGACCCCGTCGTCATGTTCCAGGCAGTAGTGAATGGCCTCGACCCGCTTGGCCATGGTCAGGTTGTCGATATGCCGGGAAAAACCGGGAACGCCCAAGGCCTTTGCTTCAAGGCAGCCTTCCAGGCGCGTCATGAATATTTCAAAGGCGTCAAAAAGCTCGACCTCGGGGGCGTCGAAAACAGCGCGGATCTCCTTGGTCATGATGGTGCTGAAAATGAGGGGGCGGCGGCCGGATGATTTTTTCAGGATATAGTCCAGAATTTTTTTCGCTTCTTCCTTGTTAAGGACAAAGGGGAATTTTTCTTCGTGAAAATTGATTTCCGGAAACTGGCAGATCAGGGCCTGGCCCAGGTTGGTCGCCAGGATTCCGGTGCTATCCGAGATATAATAGACGTCTTTCGATGACCACATGCTGCGTTGCTCCTTGTTGCCGGGGGGGAAGGGAAACGGTTGTCTCAGGCCGACCTTCCCCCTAAAAACAGGATGAACTCTTCAAACCGTTTTTGCTCGAAATGGCCGACCATCTCTTCCTTCATCAGGGTCAGGGCACTGATGGGGCGACGCGCCCCTCCGTAAGGGCGGTTGGTTGTCAGAGCGTCGTACACATCGGCAATGGTGGCAATTTTGGCATTGTCGGAAATCTGATCTTCCTTGAGTCCGTGGGGGTAGCCATTGCCGTTGATTTGTTCGTGGTGGTGCAGGATCACATCAAGGGTGGTTTCGGAGGTGTGCTTGGCCATGAGCCAGTGGCCTTGGCCCGGGTGTTTTTTGATGATTTCGAATTCCTCGAAGTCGAGTTTTCCCGGCTTGTTCAGGATGGTGTCCAGAATCTGGGTTTTTCCCACATCGTGCAGAATACAGCCCAGGGCAAAATCAAGGAGATCGGTGTCGTCGCCCTTGTGGATCATCAACCAGAGGCCCACGCCGAAAACCGCGACATTCACGCAGTGGGAAAAGGTGTAATAATCGTGCGAGCCCAAGCGAAGCAGGTGGCGGATGGATTGGGCGTCAGCCAGGGTAAGATCAATGATGTTGCTGGTTATGGCTTTGGCGCGGGAGATGTTTCTGCCGCTCCGGGGGTCATCAAAAATATCCCGGATGATGTTTGTGGCGCAGGCATGCACAATCGAGGATTTTTGCTCAAGGGGAACGGCTGAATTCCTGATAATGGAATCCAGGGATTGCTCCATGAAATTTTCAAATTTTTGGGCTGATTCCTGGGTGATAAAGAGCGGCCCGTGGCTTTTCTGGGCGAGGATCTTCTTGATGTCGGCGATCTTGGTGTTGGCCGCGACCAGCAGCAGGGGTTTGTTGCTCTTGGCAGGTTTGGTGTAGATGTTGAAATCGATTGGCCGGTCTTCCGCAAGAAGATAATCGGTGACAATCCGGATAAATTTTTTGGGTTCGGAAAGCATGTTCTCTTCAGGTTCTCCAGGATTTTTACGGCACCGTAATGCTGGCGGAATTCCGCTCAGGCGGTGCGGCGCTATTGAGGATTTGCCCAACCTTTTTCGCCATTTCAGGGACGATTTCAGGTCGTTTCCACGGCTTAGCGAGGGCCTGTAGCTGGCCGGTGTTCTATTCGAGATAGGCGGAAAGCTGGGAGAAGCTGCAGCCATAGGCATCAACCGCTTCCTGTTTTCCCTTCACCCGGAACGAATATTTCTTAAAAAAGGTCTCAGGCTCAAGGAGGTGCGCAACGGCGTCGCAGCCCATCACAAGATCCAGATCTTCCTGGGTGTTGGTCATATTTTCCAGACGAAACGCCACGTTGACCACGTCCCCGATCACGGTATAGTTCTGCCCATCCTGGGCAAGGTTTCCCAGCATGGCCTCGCCGGTATTGAGAGCCGCCCCGATCTGCAAAGGCCAGGGAAGATCCGGAACCTTCTTGCGGAGATTGAGGGTAAAGCTGTTGATGGCAATGGCGGTTTTCAGGGCCTGGTGGATGTTGTCCCGGAGATTTGGCCCCGACCACAGGGCCATGACCGCGTCGCCGATGAATTTATCGACAATCCCCTCATGTTTGTGCACCAGCTTGCTCACTCCTCCGGTCCAATGCTGGAGAAGCTGGGAAACCCACTGGTCCCCCATGGTTTCCGACAGTCTGGTGAAATCGTGGATGTCGCAGATCAGGATGGTGATGATCTGTTTCTGGACAAAGGCTACGGTCATTTCATCGAGGTCCGGTCCGGTTGGTGGTGATGGCCGGGCTGGGGCCGTTTCTTGGTGGAACAGGAGGCGGGTGCTGCCGATGCCGATGCAGTCCCCGTTTTGCAGGGCAATGGGGGTATGGATTTTCCGGCCGTTGATAAAGGTGCCGTTGGAGCTTCCCAGGTCAATGAGATTGAAGCGGCCATTTTCCTCCCTTTGGATCATGGCGTGTTTCCGGGATACCCACGAGTAGGGCAGGGAGATATCGGTGTCTTTCACCCGGCCCATGGTATAGGTGGTGTTGCCGCTGAGCAGCCAGCGTTGGCCGTTGGCTTCCTGGGCATCAAGCAAGGTGAGGGTCGCCGGTGTTTCCGGTGGTGCGGTCATGGTCGTCGGAGAGCCTTTTTTACCCGTGGCCCTGGATGAGGCTGATAATTTCTTCTGGCTCGGCAAAACGACCGGCTGCCTTTTTTGAAAAGATCAGACAGCCATCGGCTGTAATCTCGTAGATGCCGCCTGAGCCGGGAATAAGCTCAACCTCGGCGCCGAATTGTTTCTTCAGTTCGGCTTCCAGCCTGGAAGCCCGTGGCAGATAGTTTCATTGTGTGCAGTAGGTGATGCTGATTTTCATGGTGTGTTTCCGGGTGGTGGAAAATATTTTTTTTGTTGAAATCGCAGGGAAGCGCAGACTTCGAAAAGCCGCGATTACAACAGTGGCCGTTTCGCCGCTCTAACTCCTTGATGTTAAGTCGCTGACCTGTGGCAATTACCCATTTTTACGAGGCCGTTATTGTTACAGAGTTGGAAAGATTTGCGCAGTCCTTGGTTTCCTTATACCACAACAACAGCTGCGTATAACAGGATGGATTGTCCGATAAATTTGTAGCGATTGCAAGTGGAGAAATCGACAAGGGCGGGAAAATGATCACGCGGGGCAGCTCCCGTCAACTGTGCCGGGGAGAAGGATGCGGCGATTGTGGGGTGGATTGCCTCAGCCATCTGAGAAGGCCTTGGGCGGCCCGGTATCCGGTGGTAAAGGCGCCCTGCAGCAGGTAGCCGCCGGTTGGCGCTTCCCAGTCCAGCATTTCCCCGGCCACGAAGACTCCCGGCAGTTGATGGAGCATGAGGTCCGCGTTCACCTCCGGGAAGGTAACGCCCCCGGCGGAGGAAATTGCCTCGGCAAGCGGCCTGGTGTTGATGATGGGGACAGGCAGATTTTTGATCTTTCCGGCAAGCACTGCCGGATTTTTCAGCTCTTCCTGGCTACAGATTTCGCGGAGCAACGAATAGGCCGGCCCGGTGAGGTGTATGGCCTTGCGCAGGAAATTGACGAGACTCTCCTTGCCGCGTGGGTGTGCAAGCTTCTCTCGGAGAAGTTCCAGCGAAAGATCGCGTTTGAGGTCGAGAAATAGGGGAACAGGGGCGCCTTTTTCCAGCAGATCGCGGATGATACCGCTCAAGGCATAAACCGGGCCTCCTTCCAGGCCATGGTCGGTCACCATCACATCGCCGGTGGCCTGCCGGTCGCCGCAGCGGAGCAGAAGATTCTTGAGGGGTTTGCCGCTGAATTGGGCGCGAAAATGCTCGGACCACGCCACTTCAAGGCCGCAGTTTGCCGGGCGGAATGGCGCAAGGTGGACGCCTCTCGCGGCAAGGAACGAAGTCCAGCTTCCATCGGAGCCGGTTTGGGGCCAGCTTGCCCCGCCCAGGGCAAGAAGCACGGCCATGGCCGGGAATTCGAGGAGTGCGCCGTTTTCGGCAAGAAAGAGCGGCGCCCCTGTTTCGGCAAACCCCTGCCAGCGGTGGTGGTAGTGGAATACTACCCCGCGTCTGCCCAGGGTTTCAAGCCAGACTTTCAGAATATCGGGGGCCTTGGTGTCCTTGGGGAAGACCCGGCCGCTGGTGCCGACATAGGTTTCGACCCCGAGTCCGCGCAACCAGGCGCGCAGGTCGTCCGGTGAAAAAACGGCCAGGAGATTTTTGAAGATTTCGGCGTTATCGCCGTAGCGGGCGGCAAAATCTCCGGCTTTTTCCGAATGGGTGAGATTCAACCCGCTGCGACCGGCAACCAGAAATTTGCGCCCCGCCGAGCCCATTGCCTCGAAAATATGCACCGGCAGGCCTGCTTCGCTCAGGACCGTCGCCGCCATGAGCCCTGCCGGGCCACAGCCGGCAACCACCACCCTGGTCGCGTTTTTCATGGGGGAGATTGTTTTTTCCCTGTCTTGCCGGAGCTCTTTTTGTGCTCCAGCTCCTTGATCCGCTCGGTAAGCGCTTCGCTCAAGGTTACCCTCCCCTCGAGCACGCATCCCGGTCGGCCTGGAATACAGTCCTCTTTGAGCATCAGGCATTTGTCGTCATTGTAGTCGTAGTTTTTGCAGGAAAAGCTCATCGCCAAAGAACCCCTGGTGTAGGGTGAAATTTTGTAAGTACTCAGGTGGATAGGCCGAAGGCTGAAGGTTCTTTTGGTATACTTCAGTCTTCAGCCGTCAGCCTCAATTCCCAAACAGCTACGTCAGCGTTTCAGGATGCCGTGTTTTTTCATTTTATACTGGAGCAGGCTCTTGGTGATGCCCAGGGCATCGGCCGCTTTTGTCTGGACATAGTCGGATTTGCTCAAGGCGGAGAGGACCATTTTCTTTTCAATGCCGTCAAGCACATCGGGCAGCGGGGTGTTGACCGGGATCGCCTGCTCCATGTCAAACCCATTCAGCCACTGCATGGGTTTTTTCCCGGGCATGGTTTCGGGCTGCACATCTTCCGGGCGGATCAAGTTTCTGCTGCAGAGAATGGCTGCCCGTTCGATGGTGTTTTCCAACTCGCGGATGTTGCCTTCCCAGGGCAGGGTCGTGAGAAACCGCACGGTTTCCGTGGTAATCTCCAGCTTGGGCTTGTCGAGCTGCTTGGCGTATTTGTTGACAAAATGGGCGACCAGCAAGGGGATATCATCGGTGCGCTCTCTGAGGGGGGGGAGGTGGATGTGGAGCACATTGAGCCGGTAATAGAGATCTTCCCGGAAATGACCCTTGTCCACCTCATCCTTGAGATCCCTGTTGGTCGCGGCGATGATCCGGACATCAACCCGCAGGGTCTGGCTGCCCCCGACCCGCTCGAAGTTGCGTTCCTGGAGAACGCGCAGCAGTTTGGCCTGGAGCGGCATGGCCATCTCGCCGACCTCGTCGAGAAACAGGCTGCCGGTGTCGGCCAGTTCGAACCTTCCCTTGCGCAGGGCGATGGCCCCGGTGAAGGCGCCTTTTTCATGGCCGAAGAGTTCGCTTTCCAGGAGATTTTCCGGCAGGCCCGCGCAGTTGAGGGAAATGAACGGCGCCTTTTCGCGCGGGCTGTTGCAGTGGATGGCCCTGGCCACCAGCTCCTTGCCGGTGCCGGATTCGCCGGTGATCAGGACCGAAGTCGAGGTCGGAGCCACCTTTTCGATAAGGTTGAAGATGGCCTGCATTTTCTGGTTCTTGCCGACCATGCTGGAATAAGAGGTGCGGGAGCGCATTTCCTCCCGGAGCCGGATGTTTTCGCGGAGCAAGGCGTAATGCTCCAGAGCCTTGTTGGCGTTCAGCACCAGTTCGTCGTTGTTGAAGGGCTTGGTGAGATAGTTGAATGCCCCGGCTTTCATGGCGGCCACGGCCATTTCCACCTCTCCGAAGGCCGTGACCATAATGACGGGCAGGTCCGGGTTGAGGGCTTTGGCCGCATTGAGCAGTCCCAGGCCGTCGAGCCCAGGCATGCGCATATCGGTAATCACCAGGTCAATGTCGGTCTCGCCCAGGATTTTGAGGGCCTCTTCCCCATTCCCGGCGGTAAAGACGCCGAACCCTTCCTCCCCGAGCAGCTCGGAGAGGACTACCAGGTAGTTTGGCTCATCGTCAACAATCAGTACGGTCTTCATTATGAAAGCAGCCTTGCAGCAGTAGAATTTTTCGGGAAAACGTCTTGTGAGCGCCTTGGGGTGAAGGCATGCCTGCTATGCGGCATGCTCGGCGATTTCCTTGATATCGGCAATCAGGACAATATCGTCGTTGCCCATGATGGTGTATCCGCAGACCCCATTGATTTTTTGGAGTTTTTTGTAGCCATCGCCAAACTCCTTGGCCACGATTTTCTGGTAGGAAAGGATGCGGTCAACGAGCAGGCCGATCCCATGGGGCTTGCAGACCACAACAACTTTATTGCTCTTGCCGGCCAGGGTCGAGGAGGCTTCCGGGTAAAAGAAGGTGTTGAGCTCAACAAGCCTAAGGATTCCGCCATCATATGCGATACAGTTGTTTTCCGCAAGGAGAGGGATGATGTTTTCTGTTTCGATGATCGTGGTGATCTCATCGGAGGGAATGGCATAGGTCTCGTTGCCTGATTCAGCGAGCATGGCATCCTTGGTGACCAGGGTTTTGGTGAGCGGCACGGTGAGGGAAACCCTGGTGCCTTTGCCCACGGTGGAATCGAGCTGGATGCTGCCGTTGCAATCCTTGAGGCCGGACATGACCACGTCCATGCCCACCCCGCGGCCCGAGACCTCGCTGACCTTTTCCGCCGAGCTGAACCCAGGCCTGAAAATAAGGTTGATCAGCTCCCGGTCGCTCAATCGCTCCAACTCTTCAACTCCCATGAACCCCTTGTTTCTGGCGATTTCCTTCATTTTTAGCGGATCGATGCCCAGGCCGTCGTCTTCGATGATGATATGGACATTGTTCTCGTCCGTCCGCGCATGCAGGGTGAGGCTGCCCTGTTGCGGCTTGCCGGTTTTCTTTCTTGCCTCCGGCGTTTCGAGGCCGTGATCCAAGGAATTGCGCAGGATGTGGACCAGTGGGTTTTCGATTTTTTCCAGCAGGTCTTTGTCGATGACGGTTTCTTCGCCGGTGATGGTGAACTGAACATCCTTGCGGAGCGAAGTGGAAAGCTGGCGGACCACCTTGGGGAATCGCTGGAACAGTGATTTGACCGGCACCCGGCGGATGCTCATGACATTGGCGTGCAATTTTTCAAGCTGTTCGTCAAGCGCATGCACAATGCCGTCAAATCTGGAGATGAGCCCAAAATTCGCCAGATTGGCTTCCATCTGTTTTTTGAGAAAATTGAGGGAATCGAGGCTGATGTAAAGCCCGCCCACGGAATTGGCGAAGTTGTCGAGCCGCGCCTGATCAATGCGGATGGTTTTTGTCTGCTCGCCGCTTTTGCTTTCCCTGAGGTGGGCGTCGAGGGACCGTTTATCCTGGATTTCCAGGGCTTTTTTCAGGTCATTTTCCTGGATAGCCCCCTGTTCGAGGAGCAGTTCCCCGATCTTTTTCTGCTGGCCCAAGGCTGCGGAGATCTGCGCTTCGCTGACAAGCTGCTGCTCCACCAGAATTTCACCCAGCCGGGTGCTGCCAACCTTTGCCCTGGCCTCAAAACAGCCGATCACCGAGTTGAGGAGGTTTCGGCAGAGGGTGTTGTATTCATCGCTGGCCACCATCAGGGGGTCATCAAGGAAGTTTCGCATGGCAAGGAGTTCGTCAAGCACTCCGGCGATGGCGCTGTTGCCTTGCAGGGCTTCGCTTATCTGGGCAAGGGCCTGGGCAAAGGCGAGCAGGAGATCCTTGCCCGCGGCCTTTTTGCCTTCAAGAAGCCCGAGGATCAAACCGAACTGGGCCAGCTGGCTGCTGAACTCCCTGTCGCCCAGAAAGTATTGGCTGTCTGGGGAGTAGGCGCTGCTCGGCCCTGTGTGTTTTTTGGCGGCGATAATTGTCTGGAGATCGATATTGGCTTTTTCAATTTGATCCAGCAACCCCGGGATTGTGGGGTGGGCGTAAATATTCTGGCCAAGATCCAGGAATTCATGGAGAAGATTTTCCAGGGTGATGACACTTTGGATGGAACCGGTTGCACTAATGGGCTGGACCGCCTCAATCTGGATGAGGAACTCTTTTTCTTCCGGGAGAAAAGCCACTGCGGCAGGGTTTTTTTGAGCCCGGTCGAGCATGGCCTGCAGGTATTCCACCCCCTTGAGCAGAAGGTCGATGATTTTTTTGTTGATGATGATTTCGCCTTTGCGGCAGGCGGCAAGGAGATTTTCCAGGCGGTGGGAGAACTTGTTGATGTTGGTGAGGCCGAAGAAGCCGGAATTCCCCTTGAGGCTGTGAACCGGGCGAAAGATCCTGTTGATGATCTCACCGTTTCCGGGATCATCTTCCAGAGCGATGAAGTCCGCTTCGATTCCCTGGAGGGAATCGAAGGATTCATCGATAAAGCCTTGGAGTGCGTCAAGATCAACGTCATACTGCATGTCAGTTTCCTTTTTCGCTGGCCAGCTCTTTGAGAATCTCGTTGATTCGGTTCAGTTTTTTGGCGGCACCATCCACGGCATCAATGAGTGCCTGCATGTCTTTGAAAGGCTTGAAGAAGATGTCATTTGCCCCATAGCGGAAGGCATTGAGGGTGTTGTTGATCGTGATGTAGCCGGTGATCATGATCACCTGGATGGTGCCGTTGTAATTTTTGATTTTGCGCAGCAGGGAAAGTCCGTCCAGTTCCGGCATCATGATGTCGCTGATGACGATGTCGAAATGTTCGTCCTCGATCATCTCGTAGGCTTTGACCGGGTTGTTGCAGGTCGTGATCTCATAGGGGGTTTCGGCAAAGGTCCGGGTAAGGGCCTTCAGGACGCTTGTTGAGTCATCGACGATGAGGAGTTTGTATTTTCTGGCCATGTGCGCGCATCCTTGCTGGGTATGTTTGAGGGGATAATCTGTCAAGGTTGGGAGCCCGGTGCAGTCCGCCTCTTAATATCGATTGTTGGAAATATTTTTGAAGGAACAAGGGAGAGTAAGAGCCGGGCAATCGCTATGGGTATCATAGGATCATTTCGGAAAAGGGATCAAGCGAAAAAAAAGAGGGGCTCGACGGCAGTGTCTGGGGTGAACAGAGAGGTTTTTTACTTGAATGCGGGGGGCGCCTACCAGAGGATGTCTTCCCAGTGCTGTTGGGCAGCTGACTTGTTTGCCTGCTCCGCGATGGCTTTCTTTTCCTGTGAGGTTAATTCATCCGAGAGAATATTATCGAGGTTGGCCGGGTCAACTATGCATGTTGTTTCCAGTGTTGCCCCGATTGTTTCCAGTGCAGACAGAACATTGTAGGCGAGAGAATCAGCGCTTTTTCCTGCCAGGGCATTCATAACGAAAAATTCAACATACAAAGAAGGCCAGTCAAGCTGGTGGATGTGCCGCCATATCTTGACTGCCTGGATTTCACGAAGGTGGGGTGATTTGGCGACGGTATCCACATGGAGATTCACGTCGGTTTGCCGCAAGGTATCGGACTTGAGCCAATAGAGGTCATGATAACCCTCATAGCCTGCTTGGGCCCGACCGGGAATCAGGTCGAGATCCGTGCCGTTTATGGAAATGCCAATGGAAACATTCTGACGGCGGGGATGCCAGCCATGCAAGGTGGCCAGGGTAAACAGCTCGTCATAGATTTTCTTCAAGGTCCCAGGCATTTCTGGTTTTAAAGAGATGAAGATATCCACATCGGTTACGCCATGCACGGCTGTTTGTTTTGCGTACGAGCCGGAATATGACAGAGCAACAAGCCAGTCTCCCGCCCAACGCTGTATCTTGGGGGCAATGCGGCTCGCTGCTTGTTCCGCGGCAGACTCAGGCCCGCGGGGGACTTCATATTTTTTGAGGATGGAGAGGATATATTCGTCGCCTGTCATGCGATTACCCTTTGTGTCCGGGATCGGTTCCCTCTGTTTACTAAGAGAAAAATGTCTGCCTTGATCCAATGGATTCCCAAAAACCTGCGGGAACTCATTTCTAGGTTTGTAGTACTGTTGGTTGGCCAGGAAGTCAATCCCGCTTTTTGTGTAAAACAGGTCTTCCGGCAGGGAAATTGTCCGGGCTTGTTCTTGATATTGATAAGCAGCGTCGGGCGAAGATGGGGCGCTTCCTCCCTGGTATCCTGCCAAGCCTCCTACCTCTGCGCCAGAGCAACGGCCCCCAGCCTTTGCTTGATGTCATGCAGGAGTTGGAGGGGAACACGGATGGTTTTAGCGCTGCCGCCCAGAGGGGTGGCAGGGTGTTTGTCCCCATGAAAATCCGAACCGCCGCTGAGGAGCAAGCCGTGCCGTGCGGCAAGGGTTTGCAGGAAGCGGCAGACCTTTTTTGAATGGGTGGGATAGAAGGTTTCAATCCCTGCCAGCCCGTAATTCTTGAGTTGGGCGACAAGGGCAGGGATTTTGTCAAGACCCGGGTCCGAGCAGGCCGGGTGGGCGAGCACCGCAAGGCCGCTGGCCTCGGCAATGCGACCGATTGCTTCCTCCGCCTGGGGTTTGGCGTGTTCCATAAAGGCGGGGCAGCCGCGTTTGAGGTAGCGGCTGAAGGCATCCTGGGTATTTTTGGCCAACCCCTTTTGGACAAGCAGGCGGGCGAAGTGGGGGCGGCCCACCTGATCTCCGGCAATCCGGGCCAGCTCCTCGCTGGTTATGGAGATGCCGAGGGCGTGGAGGCGTGCCAGTATCCCCTGGTTGCGGATGCGCCGGGCCTGTTGCAGACTTTCCAGAAAAGCGAGGAAGCCGGGGTGGTTATGGTTGAAGCCGTAGCCCAGGATATGGAGTGAAACCCCATCAAGACCGCTGCTGATCTCTATTCCCGAGACAACCTCAACCCCGGTGACGGCGCCTTGGGCAAGAGCCTCGGGAAGCCCCGCAACGGTGTCGTGATCGGTGAGGGCGATGGCCGCAAGTCTCCGGCGGGCAGCAAGGGCGAGCAAGGCGGAGGGGGTAAGCAGCCCGTCCGAAAAGGTTGAGTGGGTATGGAGATCGATAAACGGCGTCATTTTTTACCACTATTTGCGCAAGGGCTTGCTTTTTTGCATGGAGTAATTTGGTCCGACTCTATATACTAGCACCACTGGTGCATAAATGCTGTATGGATGAGCAGCTCTTTCCGGGGGCTTATCTTCCGCTAACATCAACCTGCTGATTACAGGAGTTTTTGGCATGGCTCAGATCGATGCTTTTTTTAAACTGATGAACGAGCAGGGAGCCTCGGATCTGCACATGGTTTCCGGTCAGCAGCCGATCCTGCGTATCCGGGGCGAGATGGAGCGGGTCAAGTACAAGGTCCTTGGCAACGACGAGCTCAAGGCCATGCTCTATGAGATTGTTTCCGAGGAAAAGGTGAAGGTCTTCGAGGAGACCGGCGATGTGGATTTCGGCTATGAAATTGCCGGGCTTGCCCGCTACCGCGGCAACCTCTTCATGCAGAAATACGGGATCGGCGCGGTATTTCGTGAGATTCCCAGCAATATCCTGGGCTGCGAGCAGTTGGGGTTGCCCCAGGTTGTTTCGCAGCTCGCCACCCTGCCCAAGGGGATGGTTCTGGTCACAGGCCCTACGGGCAGCGGCAAATCGACCACCCTGGCCGCCATTGTCGATCAGGCCAACAAGCTGCGGAAGGACCACATCCTGACCATCGAAGACCCCATCGAGTTCGTGCACAAGAGCCAAAACTGCATCGTGAACCACCGGGAGGTGGGGCTGCACACCCAATCCTTCTCCGCCGCCCTGCGCGGTGCGCTCCGTGAAGATCCGGATATCATCATGGTCGGCGAAATGCGCGACCTGGAAACCATCGCCCTGGCCATGGAAGCGGCCATGACCGGGCATCTGGTTTTCGGCACCCTGCACACCCTGAACGCCAACAAGACCGTGGACAGGATCATCGAAATCTTCCCGTCCAGTCAGCAGGCCCAGGTTCGCTCCACCTTGGCGGACGCCCTGAAGGCCGTGGTCTCCCAAACCCTTTTCAAACGGGTGGATATCAAGGGGCGCTGTGCCGCGCTGGAGATTCTGATCTGCACCCCGGCGGTGCGGAATCTGATCCGGGAGGGCAAAACCTATCAAATACCATCCGCCATGCAGACCGGGAAGAAATTCGGGATGCAGACCCTGGATGACGCGATCATGGATCTGATCAAAAAAGGCTGGATTTCCGGGGATGACGCCTATGTAAACTGCATTGACAAGAGCAAGTTCGTGCAGTTTCTTAAAAAACCGCCCACGGATTTCACCGATGCGTGAGCGGTGGGCGCCGTTCGTGTGTCAGCTGGGTCACAGGGCTTCCTGCGCCTCATTGGTGGCCCGATAGGGGTGGGCGGTTATTTTTTTTCCGTCTGACACGAAAAAAATGCTGCCTTGCCGGGCCGTTGAAAAGATATCCGTTCCGGAGTCCCGATACTGCGGCGGAGGAAATGGTTCCTTTTTGCCGGTTGACACCACGCAGTAGCGCGGTTTGACGGCCGCCACGAACCTGGCGCTGCCCGATGATCCCAAGCCGTGATGGGGCGCCAGCAGGACATCGGCTTTGAGCAGATCTCCCTTCTCCAAGATGTTTTCTTCGTGGTCCTTTTCGATATCTCCTGGAAAAAGAAAGGCGTTGCTGCCGTTGTCCAAGCGCAGAACCAGTCCCCTGTTGTTCGGGTTGCCAGAGATTGCCCTTCTGTCCGCGACCGGCTCTTTGTTTTCGGCAAGAGCCAGATTGGCCAGGCAGGTGATGGCAAAGCCTTTTTTCCCGGTGGCAAGCACTTCCCCCGCGCGGGCGACCCGTACCTGGCAGCCGTTTTTCTCGGCGTCCTGGAGAAAAGCGGCAAAGCCTGGCTCCTGGGAGCTGGTCTCGCTGAGCCAGAGAACCTTTGGCTGAAATCGCTTGATGATCCAGGGCAAGCCGTTAAAATGATCGGCATGGGCATGGGTGAGGATAATCTCCTCCACCCGTCTGACCTGATGATGCCATAAAAATGGCGCGATCACCCGTTCTCCCACATTGAAAAGATCGTTGGGCGGGCCGCCGCCGTCGATTAAGATGACACGGCTGTCGGGTTGCTCCACGACCGTGGCGCTGCCGTTTCCCACGGCCAGGAAAGAGATCCGCGTCGAGTTGTCATGCCATTTCGGCAGCGGGGTGTAGCCGGAAAGCAGCAGGGCGAAGCAGGCAAGCATGGCCAGGACGGGAAGCGGTCGCTGGGTGTGGAAGATCAGGAAAAGGAGCCCGTAGGAAAGGGCCATTAGGGGGATGGTCGGCGTGGGGAGCCAGAGAGAAGAGAACGGCAGTCCGGCAAGAAAACCGGTGAGCACATGGGAAATATGGATGCCGAGAGCTCCTGCCTTTAAAAGAAACACCGCGGCTGTTGGGGCAAACGGCTGGGCGAGAATGGCCATCAGGCCCAAGGGCAGGGTCCAGAAGCAGAGGGGCGGCGTGACCAGGAGGGTGGTTATGGGGCCTGTCAGGGAAATTCTGTTGAAGTGAAACAGGGCGAGCGGGGCTGTGGCGAGAAAGGCGGCGCAGGAGATGAAAAGCCCGGAGATGACGAGGTAGCGCAGGGTCTGCAAGGGAGAACGGTTGTCCTTTTTAGGGCGCCAGGCAGCGAGCCGCGGCATGGCGAGGATTATTGCCGCGGTGGCGGCAAAGGAGAGCTGGAAGGAGGCGGTGTGGATGCTGAGCGGATTCAGCAGGAGGATGCAGAGAGCGGCAATGGCAAGGTTGTTCAGGCTTGACCACTGGCGATCCAGGAGAATGGCGGTGATGAAAACGCCTGTCATGATCAGAGACCGCGCCACAGGGGGCTGAAAACCGGCAAAGCCGGTGTAGAGAAAGAGCACGGGGAACGAGAGGGCCAGGGCGATCTTGGCCGCAGGCAGGCGGAGCAGCAGCCAAGGGAAGCGACCGGCCAGAAAGCGGAAGAAAACCGTGGTCAGGAAAGCCACGACAACAAGATGGCTCCCGGAAATGGCAAGAATGTGCATGATGCCGGTTGCCCGATACATCTCCGAGACTTCCGGCGAGAGGCCGCTGCTGTCTCCGATGAGGAGGGCCTGGTACAGCGCAGCATCGCCCGGGGTAAGGCGAGCATAAAGAAAGGCCTCGAACTGCTGCCGGAATCTCTCAAGAAAATAGGGGTCCGGCATGGAAAAGCGGTTGGTGGCCAGGGGGAAAATGGGCTGAATGAAAAGTGGGGTGGCGACCCAGCCTTTGACCATGATCTCTTCGGTGGCAAGATACCCGGCATAGTCAAAGGCGCCAGGGGTTGCCTGCCTGTCCGGCAGGGAAAGCCGGGCGCGCACCAGATAATCCTGGCCGGGAACGAACCCCTTAAGCTGCGGGGCGTTTACCGTGAGTGCGACGCGACCTGTTGTCGAAACGGGGGCCTGGGCCGAAGGGAGCAGGATGCTGTCCGTCTCAAGGACGAGATGGGTTTTTGCATCCTTGAAAACAGGTTTGCGGATCAATTTTCCAGTTAGGGAGGCATCCTGCTTTTCCGGGATGAGGCGGGCGAGATGATGGGCCGGCAGTTCCGGTGACAGGAACGATTCTGTATACAGCAGGCCGCAGAGAAAGAACAAGGGGAGCAGCAGGGTCAGGAATACGAAGCGGGCCTGCGGCCAACGGAGCAGGGCGATGGCTGCCAGAGTCGCGGTCAGGGCGGCCGGCAGCCAGAGGGAGGCGGCTGCCGGCTGCCAGTCGGCCCCGGCGGTCATTGCTCCGGCTCCAAAGGCCAGGAGGGGAGGCAGAAGAGGGTTGCGGTCTGTCAGGGGCAGCATGTGTTTTGTTTGCGGACTTACTGCCGGGAAAGGATCAGCAAGCCTTGGCTGGTCTGGTTATTCGGCGTGCTGCCCCATGCGCGGCAATGAAAAATGAAGAACGGAACCGGGGTCAATCCAGAAAATGTTTGAGCTTTTCCCGTCTGCTTGAATGCCGCAACCGATTGAGCGCTTTTTTCTCGATCTGCCGGATGCGTTCCCGCGACACGTTGAACCGCTTGCCGATTTCTTCAAGGGTGTATTCCGCGTCCTCGCCTATGCCGAAGCGCAGGCGAATGATTTTTTCCTCCCGGGTGCTCAGGGTATTGAGGATACTTGTCACCCGATCGGAGAGTTGCTGGTTTTGCACAGCCTCGTAGGGTGAGATCGATTCCTGGTTTTCCAGAAAGTCTCCCAGGGTGCTGTCGTCGTCGCCCACCGGGGTTTCCAGAGAGATGGGTTCCCGGGAGGCCTCCAGAATGGCGAGGATCTTGTCCATCGGCAAGCCGGTTTTTTCGGAAATTTCAATGGGGGTCGGCTCGCGGCCCAGTTCTTTGAGAAGCGAGTAAAACGCCTTGAAAAACTGGCTTCTGAGCTCAAGGAAATGCACCGGCAGCCGGATGGTTCTGGTTTTGTCAAGAATGGCCCTGGTGATTGCCTGCCTGATCCACCAACTGGCATAGGTGCTGAATTTGTTCCCCTTGGTATAGTCAAAACGGAAAACGGCCCGCATCAGGCCGAGATTGCCTTCCTGAATAAGGTCGGCCAGGGTGAGGCCCTGGTGCATGTAACGCTTGGCAATGCTGACGACAAGGCGGAGATTGGCCTTGATCATGGCATCCTTGGCAACCTCGATGGAGCGGTGGAACATCTCCAGTTTGCAATGCATTTCCTGAAGTTTTTTGTTGCGCGGATGCATCTGGCAGGCCTTGACAATGGCGCGCATCATGAAATTGAGGTGCTGCTTTTTAGGTTTCAGGGTTGGGTCGCGTTTTTCCCAAAGGTCAATGCGCTCAACAAGCTGGTCCAGTTCCTCGGTCCCATGCTGGTCCTGGCGAACCGAGCGGATTATCGCGTCAAAGCCCTCGCGGATGGTTTTGCTGTATTTTTCCTCTTCCTGCGGGGTGAGCAGCTCGAACTTCCCCATCTCCCGGAGGTAGGTGGTGGTGGTTTCTTCCGGCTCCGGGCTATCTTCCTTGGAAACAAGGGCGGCGGCGTCCATGAGCTTGTCGTCGTCATCGTCCAGGGGCACGTCATCGTGCTGACCATCCCCGCCACCCTCCCAGTTTTTGCCATCGAGGGTTTTTTTCTTGCCGGATTTCTCCTGGCTGACTATTTCGATATTGTTCTCGTTGAGAAAATCGAAAATGCCGTCGATGGCATCAGCGTCTTTGCCTTCTGGAATCAGGTCGTTCAGAAAGCTGAGGGTGACGCAGCCGTCATCTTTTCCGGCTTCGAGTAATCTGGCTTTTATATCGGCAGGCACGGGCTAACCTCTCCTGGTTTCAAAGTTTTTTTCTGTTTCAGACAGACGCTGATTTTCGGTGTGACTGGGGCAGAAAACTTAACATTATACAAATAGTATCAGACGATGGCAAGGAAAAGTGAATAAAAAATAATTGGTAGTTTTTTTCAGGTGGTTTCTGAATTTACGAAAAAAATGTTGACACTGGTTAGATTAGCCAATAGTATTCCGCATCGCATACTAAAAAATCAAGCCCATATCTTACCGCCGTAATAGTAAGGCCAAGATAATCCGAGAATGTACACCCAGCCCTCTGACCCAATTCTCGAAAAACGACCCGTTTAATTTCATATTATTGCTCTCTGTAAAATTTCCGCATTGTCGAAAATTGCCTGGTATATCCGCTCAGTTAGATCGCGTCGGGCGGTTTATTTTTTTCGTGTTACTGCGGAGACATTCCAACATTTTTTCATTTCAGATTTTTTCTGTTGTGATGGAGACGGGCACGGATATCGTGCTGTTCATGTTTTCCAGTCATGTCTTAAAATTTGAGTTCTTTTTAAAAAAATTGCCAGGGGCAGCCGCGTTTTAATCTTTTTAATATTGAGCGCAGCATACGGAAGCTGGAGAAAGGGATTGCATGAACTTATCTGAACTTAAATTGATGAAAATCACCGAGCTGACCAAGCTCGCCAAGGATTACCGTATTGAAGAATACAGCGCCATGCGCAAGCAGGAGCTGATTTTTGCCATCCTGCAGGCCGCCGGCGGGCAGGCCGAGAAAAACGGTGAGAACTGGGGCAGCGGTGTGCTTGAGGTTCTGCCCGACGGCTTTGGCTTTCTGCGGGCGCCGTATTACAATTATCTGCCCGGGCCCGACGACATCTATGTCTCGCCTTCCCAAATCCGGCGGCTCAATCTCCGCACCGGTGATACCATAGAGGGGCCGGTCCGCACTCCCAAGGAAGGCGAACGCTATTTTGCCCTGCTCAAGGTTGATAGCGTCAATTTTGATCCGCCGGAAAAGGCCCGGGATAAAACCCTGTTTTCCAACCTTACTCCGTTGCATCCCCAGAATCGCATAAATCTTGAGCGGGAGTCGGATAACTATTCCATGCGGATCATGGATATCATGTCTCCCATCGGCAAGGGCCAGCGGGGCCTGATTGTCGCTCCGCCCAGAACCGGCAAGACCGTGTTGATCAAGGATATTGCCAACAGCATCACCAGGAACCATAAAGAGATTATTCTCATTGTTCTGCTGATCGATGAGCGGCCCGAAGAAGTCACCGACATGGCCAGGGGGGTTAATGCCGAGGTGATCAGTTCCACCTTTGATGAGCCTCCCCAGCGTCATATCCAGGTGGCCGAGATGGTGCTCGACAAGGCCCGGCGTCTGGTGGAGCACAAAAAGGATGTGGTGATCCTGCTGGACAGTATCACCCGCCTGGCCAGGGCTTACAATACGGTGGTGCCGCCAAGCGGCAAGATTCTTTCCGGCGGTGTTGATTCCAATGCCCTGCATCGTCCGAAACGTTTTTTTGGCGCGGCACGGAACATCGAAGAGGGCGGCAGTCTGACCATTCTTGCCTCTGCCCTGATTGAGACCGGCAGCCGGATGGACGAAGTTATTTTCGAGGAGTTCAAGGGGACCGGCAACATGGAGCTTGTGCTTGACCGGAAGATTGCGGATCGGAGAATCTTCCCTGCCATCGACATGGCCCGTTCCGGCACACGCAAGGAAGAGCTGCTGCTCACACCGGAAGAATTGAACAAGGTTTGGATTTTGCGCAAACTTCTGGGTTCCATGAACCCCATCGACGCCATGGAGTTTTTCCTGGCCAAGATGAAGGGTACCCGCTCCAACGCCGAATTTTTCGATTCCATGAAAGGCGGTTGATTTTGGTTGGTCCGCAAATCCGGCTTGCAAAAAAAATTATATAAAGATATAGTGCACTGTTTTTGTTCATCTGGCCAAAAAAAGTGCCAGTCTGGGCTGTGTATAATGGATTTTTTGTTATTTGTTAATTTAATGGAGGTTTCTGGCCATGAAAGAAGGCGTTCATCCCGAATATAATAAAATCAACGCTGTATGTGCTTGTGGCAATACAGTTGAACTTGGCTCGGTTCTCTCTGAAATAAAAGTGGAAATCTGTTCCGCCTGTCATCCGTTCTTTACCGGAAAGCAGAAGCTGATTGACTCTGCCGGCCGGATTGAGAAGTTCAATAAAAAATACGGCAAGAAATCGGCCGAATAAGAAAAACTGTTTTTTGGTGTGTTGATGACGCCTTTGAGCCATCCTGTTAGGGGAGATGGTTCAGGGGCGTTCCTTTTTTGACGGGATGATCATGTTTGCCCAACTTGAAAATGTCGCAGAACGCAAGCTGGCGCTTGAAGCCAGACTTTCAGAGCCACAGTTGGCAAATGATCAAACAGAATTTCGCCGGGTGGCCAAGGAGCATGCCCATCTAGCCAAACTTGCGGACCTGTACAACCGCTATAAGAAGACAACTAAGGAAATCGCGGATAATCGTCTCCTGCTGCAGGAAGAAGACAGCGAGTTGCGGGAGCTTGTCCGCGCTGACCTTGCCGAGCTGGAAATCCACCAGGATGCATTGATCAAGGAGCTTCGGGTTGCCCTGCTCCCCAAGGATCCAAACGATGATAAAAACACCCTTCTTGAGATCAGGGCCGGCACTGGCGGCGACGAGGCGGCCCTGTTTGTCAGCGATCTGTTCAGGATGTACAGCCGGTATGCTGAGCAGCAGGGGTGGAAGGTTGAGGTGATGACCAGTAATCCCACCGGGATCGGGGGATTCAAGGAGATTATCGCCCTGATCAGCGGCGACCACGTCTACAGCAAGCTGAAATATGAATCCGGCGCCCATCGGGTGCAGCGTGTTCCTGACACGGAAACTCAAGGGAGGATCCATACCTCCGCCGTTACCGTGGCGGTGATGCCCGAAGCAGAAGAGGTTGAGCTTGATATCAGCCCCAATGATCTGAGGTTTGATGTCTACCGCTCCACCGGTTCAGGCGGGCAAAGCGTCAATACCACCGATTCCGCGGTCCGGGTTACCCATCTGCCCACCGGGCTGGTGGTGACCTGTCAGGATGAAAAATCCCAGCACAAGAACAAGGCCAAGGCCTTGCAGGTGCTTCGGGCCCGGCTCCTCGACAAGATGCAGCGCGAACAAGACGAGAAGATGTCCGCGGACCGCAAGAGTCAAGTGGGCAGCGGTGATCGCAGTGAACGCATCCGGACCTATAATTTTCCCCAGGGCAGGGTCAGTGATCATCGGATCAATCTCACCCTGTACCAGCTGGATGATATCCTGATGGGGAAACTTGACGATATCATCGACCCGCTCATTGTTCATTTTCAAACCGAAGCCTTGCAGATCATGCAATAAAGCGTGTTCCGTGGAGGCGGTTTCCGCTTTTCCCCGGGCCGGAAGATCCACCCATGATCCTCAAACAGCTATATCTTGAGAGCGTCCAGCGCCTTGCCGATGCAGGCGTTGCCGAGCCGCAAACTGAAGCAGCGCTCTTGCTGGGGCACGTCCTGAGTTATTCCAGAACCCAGTTTTTCCTTGCCCTGGGGCAGGAAATCTCTCCGCAGCATCTTTCCCTTTTTCATAAACTTCTTTCCCGGCGTCTCCTTCGGGAACCATTGGCCTACATCACCGCGGAGCAGGAATTCTGGTCGTTGCCTTTCACGGTTTCTCCCAGTGTTCTCATTCCCCGGCCCGAGACCGAGGAGCTTCTTGAGAAAATTTTTGACACGGTGCGGCGGGAAGGTCTGGTGCCTGGCCCGGTGCTGGATCTGGGAGCCGGGAGTGGCGCGATCACCGTTGTCTTGGCCCGCGAACTCCAAGAGCGGCAGGTATTCGGGGTGGATCTTTCTCTGGCCGCCCTGGGGGTTGCCAAGGGAAATACCGTTCGGCATCAGGTGCAGCCGAGAATTTTTTTACTGAACGGGGACTGGTTGACGGCCATCAGGCAGGAAAGAAGGTTTGCCCTGGTTGTCTCAAATCCTCCCTACATAGACGCAGGGGCAATGAACGCCCTGCAGCCGGAGGTAACCTTTGAGCCGCATGGCGCTCTGAGCGGCGGTGCGGACGGTCTCGCCGATATCCGGGCATTGGCGGCGCAGGTTCACCCGGTAATGCTGGCTGGAGGCTTTTTTTTCATGGAGATCGGGGCGGACCAGCAGGAGGCGGTGTTGAAAATCTTTTCTTCCTTTCCTGAATATGATAGGTTGCAGGTCCATTTTGATCTGGCTGGTTTGCCGCGTATTTTTCAGGCCCGGCGCTGCTGTTGACGGCGATGGTCAGAAAACCATTTTTACTCCGGAACAATGCAGCAACCGTTACGGGGTAGTTATTCCGCGATTTTTTATAAGTGAGAAATTCATGGACAAGATAGTTATTCAAGGTGGATACCCCTTGCATGGTGAAATTCCGGTGAGCGGCGCCAAAAACGCGGCCCTGCCGCTCATGGCCGCCTGTCTGTTGAGCGGGGAGCCGATCACCTTGCGGAATGTGCCGGATCTCCGGGATACCAGAACCTTTCTTTCCCTGCTGGAGTCTTTCGGGGTTAAGTGGCAAAAAGACGGTGCCGTGCTGGTGCTTGATGCCTCGGCGATCACGAACTGCGAGGCATCCTATGATCTGGTGAAGACCATGCGAGCCTCGGTGCTGGTTCTGGGGCCGCTTTTGGCTCGGTTGGGCATGGCCCGGGTTTCCCTGCCTGGAGGATGCGCCATCGGCGCCCGACCCATTAATTTTCATCTCCAAGGGTTGGAAAAACTTGGTGCCCACTACGAGTTGAGTCAGGGGTATGTTGATGCCAAGACCGGGGGAAGGTTAAAAGGAAGCACTGTCTGTTTCGATATCCCTTCCGTCACCGGAACGGAGAATCTCCTCATGGCCGCGACCCTGGCCGAGGGCGTCACTGTGCTCAAAAACGCGGCCCGTGAGCCGGAAATCGGCAACCTTGTCGATCTGCTTACAAGCATGGGGGCACGGATCAAGGGCAAGGGATCAGACACCCTGGTGGTTGAGGGGGTGCAAAAACTGCATGGCGCCGAACAGGAGGTCATTCCCGACCGGATAGAGGCAGGGACGTATCTTCTTGCTGTCGGGGCAGTTGGCGGCGAGGTTACGGTGACGCAGTGCAACCCGCAGCATCTGCCCTCTCTGCTTGAAAAATTACGGGCGGCAGGGCTGTCCATCGAGGAGGGAAATGACCGCATCCATGTGGCCCGCAAGGTGCCTCTTAAAAGCGTGGATGTCAAGACCATGCCCTATCCCGGCTTCGCAACGGATCTCCAGGCCCAGATCATGGCGCTGATGACCTTGAGCAATGGGCTGAGTGTGATTGCCGAGACCATCTTCGAGAACCGCTTCATGCATGTGGCCGAACTGCGGCGCATGGGGGCGGATATCAAGGTGGATGGCCACAGCGCCATTGTTACCGGCACAGGCCGGTTGAGCGGGGCGCCGGTGATGGCCACGGATCTGCGGGCCAGTGCTTCCCTGGTGGTCGCGGCCCTTGCCGCCGAGGGGGAAACCCATGTTTCCCGGGTCTATCATCTGGACCGCGGCTATGACAATCTGGTGGGCAAGCTCTCCGATGCCGGAGCTCGGATCAGGCGTGAAAAAGAAGAGTGAATTGCACCGCTCCCGGTTTGCTGGGCACAAGTTTATCTATAAGTTGTCAGGCGATTTTCCAGCCAGTCCTGACGGATTTTCTTGGGGTTTTTCGCCTCTACGGCGCATGGCCTGGTCGTCGAGTTCGGCTTGAACGGGGATCATCCTGCCGTTCTCTAAGAGAGGCATTGATGCCGGATAGGGATTTTTCCCGCCACTTTTTCAGACGACATCCCTCCTGATACAGGGGGACCTCGGCCCCCAACTCTCCTCGGGCCAGGGCTTCGACGGACTCGCCGCGTGGCAGGCGCAACGCCGCTTCCCGCTTGCGGCCTAAACTCCATCGCCACCCCCCTTGGTCAACGTCCGGGGAACGGTTCACTCTTGTTGGTTTGTGTTGTCTGTTCGATCTTCTTGGATGGGGATTTCCCCTCAAATTAGTGGCCAAGAAAACCTATGCCGTTTCAGTCTGTCTTTCGGAGATAAAGGGCTTGACTTTCGTTTTTCCGAAGGAGTAAATTTCGTGTTCATCCGGCAGTTGCTGGAAAAAGGTCTTTTGTCTGCAATCCAGAGGCTGGAATGTGGGCTTTTCCGAGAGTAAATTCTATCCATCCCGTCTGTTTTTGGGAGAAGGGGCGTTCTGTATGGAATATGAGGAAGATTTGAAAAAGCTTGAGAGTAACGTTGAAAAAATGTTGACCAGTCTCGACTCAGCCCAGGAAGATAAGATAAAACTGCAAGCTGATATTGCCCGCTTGGAACAGGACAAGAAAGGACTTGAGGAGCAAGTCAAGCGCTTGAAGGATGAGAAGAAAAATATTCATCAACGGGTCTCAGGGTTGCTCGGTTCCATTGAGAAATGGGAAAAACTAACGGTAGCCCAGTCTGATTCATTGTCTTCCGCGAAGGGCGTCGGCAAGGATACATTTGAGCCCGTTCAAGGGGTTCTGATAGGCAACTGATTGTGGAAATATATTGCTTTCAGGGAGTTATTCTGTTAACCCTTTCATTGGTGGTGCATTGTGGAACGATTGGTCACCTTTAAAGTGCTTGGCCAGGAGTATCCGCTCTATACAGATGCCCCGGAAAAAGATGTGCAGGAAATTTTGTCCTTGGTGAAAATGCAGCTGGAAGATGTTGGGCAAGCTTCTCAGCATGCTTTGCCCGCGAACAAGATCGGGATTTTAACGAGCTTGAACATCGCGGGTAAATACGTGAAGATGAAAAGGGAATACGAAGAATATAAGCAACGCGTTGAGGAAAAAATTGGTTTGCTCAGCGAAAGAATAGAGAAAAATTTTTAGATATCATTGTGTTTTCCCCTGCCTTGTTAGTGATCTGGGAGAGTGTCTCGAGCCAACATTGAGATTGAGGGCGACTTTGCTGCTTCCGGAAAGGAATCCACTCCGGTGGAATTCCTTGAAGGGATTACAAGTACCGTCCACCTAACGCAGTTAGGTTCGATGTCACTGCCGGACACTTCAATGGCGGGGGATTTGGTTGTTAGTTTACTGCCCATCTTCGGGATATTATGTTGGGCATTTATATAATATTGTGTGGTGAAGGCCTTCGTGCAGGCAGAATAAACAGTTATTTTGCTCTGCCATCAAGAGGATGCGAAAACGGTAGGATCTGCCGCTTTTCCCCGAGGGGGAACCGTGCAAAGGATTGTGTTTCAGGTCTCTTGTTGCGTCATACGACAAAAAAACTCTCCGGTGATATGGGGAGATATTATATTGAAAGTGTGGAAAACAGTCGTCTGAGGACTTGTTGCCAAGACAAGAGATTTGCACCTGAAATATCCTTTTTTTCGTTTTTGTTTCCTCCTGATTTCCTTCCTCCGGTTCCCACATAAGGGTTGGTGGCTTTTGTTGCAGACCTGATAGTAAGGCTTGCAATATCCCCTCTCCACTCCTTTTACCCATGAGCGCGACATGACCGCGAATGGTCTTGTGCGTGCTTTTCAGATAAATTTGACATGAGGTTGTCTCCGTGACTGTACAAATAATATTAGCGATTGTACTTGGCATATGCTGTGGAGTTGGCCTTGGTTTTCTGGTGCGCAAGAAGTTTCTTGAAGATCGCAGGGAAAATCTTGAGGCGCAGGGACGCAAGCTTATTGAAAACGCTTTGGCCGAAGCAGAGCAAATTAAAAAAGAAGCTGTTCTGCAAAGCAAGGATGAAGCTTATGCTCTGAAACAGGAAGCAGAAAAGGAAATTAAGGCGCTCAAGAAAGATGTTCTTGAGGAGGAGAAAAAGTTCATCCAAAAACTTGAACAGATTGAGCGGAAAATGGATTTTCTGGACAAGCGGGAGATGGATTTCTTAAAAAAGGAACAGTCCTTTGCCCGGGAGGAAGAGGTTTTGGGGCGTCGACAAAAAGAGATTGATCTTGTTATCGAAGAACAGCGCGTCCAGCTTGAAAAAATTTCCGGAATATCTCGTGAGGAAGCCAAAAAGCAGCTTACGGACAGCATCGAAAGTGAAGCACGGATGGAAGCCGCCAAGATGGTGGTCAAGATTGAAAACGAAATGAAGATTCAGGCCGATAAAAAGGCAAAGGATATCATTGCCCTGGCCATTTCTCGATATGCCGGCGATTATGTCGCGGAAAAAACCGTTTCCGTTGTGCCTTTGCCAAATGAGGAGATGAAGGGGAGGATCATCGGCCGTGAAGGCCGGAATATCCGGGCTATCGAAGCCGCAACCGGAATCGACATCATTATTGACGACACCCCGGAAGCGGTGATCCTCTCGGGCTTTAATCCTGTCCGACGTGAGATTGCCCGTCAATCCCTGGAGCGATTGATCACCGATGGCCGAATTCATCCCGCCAGAATCGAGGAGATTGTGGAAAAGGTGAGCGAGGAGCTTGAGGTGACCATGCGGGAAGCAGGGGAACAGGCAACCTTTGATGTGGGAGCCCATGGCGTCAATTTGGAGTTGATCAAGCTGCTCGGTCGTCTCAAATACCGGACCAGCTATGGTCAGAATGTTTTGCAGCATTCCTTGGAGGTTGCCTTTCTCTGCGGCATTATGGCGGCCGAACTTGGAATTGATGTGAAACGGGCAAAGCGGGCCGGGTTGTTGCATGATATCGGCAAGGCCGTGGATCATGAGATTGAGGGATCACACGCCAGCATTGGCGCGGATTTGGCTAAAAAATATGGTGAATCATCGGTTATTGTGCATGCTATTGCCGCCCATCATGAAGATGTTCCGCCGGATGGAGTTCTTGATGTTCTCGTGCAATCTGCTGACGCCCTCTCCGGCGCCCGGCCCGGGGCGCGAAAGGAAATGCTGGAGTCGTATGTCAAACGGCTTGAGGATCTTGAGAAGATTGCCAACTCTTTCAAGGGGGTTGAAAAATCCTACGCCATTCAAGCTGGCCGTGAAGTGCGGATCATAGTCAACAGTGGGGTGATCAGCGATGCCGAGGCAATGATAGTCAGTAAGGACATTGTCAAGAAGATCGAGCAGGAATTGACCTATCCCGGTCAGATTCGTGTCACCGTAATCCGGGAAACCAGGGCAGTGGAATACGCCAAATAGTTAACGATTTTAAAAGCTGATGGAGCCCCTGTCGTCTGGGTCCATCAGCTTTTTTTTGAGGCGAGACCATCTATTGTTGACCATTACATGAATATATCAATTGAAAAACAGATAGAGTTGATCCAGCGCGGGGCTGTCAACGTTATTTCCCGAGCAGATCTTGTAAAGAAACTGGAAAAGTCGCAAACGACCGGAACGCCTTTAAAAATCAAGGCCGGGTTTGATCCGACCGCTCCGGATCTTCATCTGGGGCATACTGTTCTTATTCAAAAACTGAAGCATTTCCAGGATCTCGGGCATGAGATTTGTTTTCTGATCGGGGATTTTACCGGGATGATCGGGGATCCGACCGGCAAGTCCGAGACCCGGAAGCCTTTGACGGTCGAACAGGTGGAGAAAAATGCCGAGAGCTACAAAGAGCAGATCTTTAAGATTCTCGACCCGGAAAAAACGAAGATTGTTTTTAACAGCACCTGGCTGAATATGCTCACGTCTAAAGACTTCATCATGCTTGCCTCGCAACTTACCGTGGCGCGCATGCTTGAGCGGGAGGATTTTAAGGTCCGTTTTGAAAATGAGCGGCCTATCAGCATTCATGAGTTTCTCTATCCCCTTATTCAGGGCTATGATTCTGTTGCTCTTAAGGCGGATGTGGAGATTGGGGGCACCGACCAGCTTTTCAATCTGCTCATGGGCCGGGATCTGCAACGGGTGTGGGGCCAGGAGCCCCAGGTGGTCATCACCATGCCTTTGCTTGAAGGACTCGACGGGGTCAACAAAATGAGCAAATCCCTTGGCAATTATATCGGCATCACCGAAAAGGCCGATGATATCTATGGGAAAACCATGTCGGTTTCCGATGATCTCATGTTCCGGTATTTCGAGTTGCTCAGCGATCTTGCCGCGGAGCAAATAGATGCTCTCAAGGTGGAGATGCAGGCGGGACGGCTTCACCCCAAGGCGGTCAAGCAGCAGCTGGCCCGAGAATTAACTGGGCGCTTTTACGATGCCGTGACTGCCCAGAGGGCGGAAGAAAATTTTGAGAAGATATTCAGCCAGCATGACAACCCGGAAGATATGCCCGCGATTGTCATGTCCGCCACTGAGGAAGGAGTCTGGCTGCCGAGACTCCTGGTTGAAACCCAGTTGGTCAGCGGAACCGGAGAGGCCCGGCGGATGATCCAGCAGAATGCTGTTTCTATTAATGGTGACAAGGTGAGCGACATAGAGCATCTCGTTATGGCCCAAGGCGAAATTATCCTCAAGGTCGGCAAGCGGCGTTTTTGCAAGGTTGTATTCACTTAGGTTCACAGCCTGCGAGAGGTAACAAAAAAATGGGGATTCGATTAGTTCGATTCCCCATTTTTTGTTGATGGCACAGCGAAAAACAAGGAGTAAGCGAAGGAAATACCTGCTTTCTGCAAGATCATGCTGGATATCAGGCCGGTAGTTTGTCCCGGCCCCGTGCTGGATGGTCTGTTTTTTTTAGCGTCACCGTCCGGGGAACTATTTGCCCGCGTCGATTTTTTCTTGCTTGATCTTGAGGCACTTGTGGCTGTAGTCATCGAACTCGGCGCAGGTACTCAGGACAAAGGCCTCCTGCCGGGGATAAAAGGCGCATTTGCTCTGGTAGTCGCAGGTTTTGTTGAACGAATCCCAATGCTGGCATTCTTCGGTACATTCCAGATTGTTATAGGTATAGATGGTCTTTTCAAAGAGGCATTTCTTGTCGAAATCGTCCCAGTACTGGCACTCCCGCACTGCCAGGGCCTGGCCCAAAGGTCCGGCCTGCCCCCCTGCACAGATCACGGCAAGATCCCGGTCGCGGTAGATCTCCCCTTTTTGGAGGTGCACCTCCTTGGCCCTGATGGCGCCGGGAAGGGCAAGCAGGAAAACAGACAACAGAAGCAGCAGGCGCGGATTCATAATCGTATCCTTTTGTGTGGGCAGGCCGGACCAGAGGCCTCAGGGGCAACGTCCCGTTTGCCATTCTTTTGTTGCCGGTAAAAAACCAGCGTTGCGGATCAAGATTTCCCGGTCCCCGCATTGAGGCGAGCAGCAGGCACTATTTCTAAGATCGCACATCTCGCCGTGGTTTTGGTTCCATCGCAACCATCCCGGCCGAACACCTGCATGCAACCATTATGCAAAAAGCATCCGGCCGCTGCAATTTTTTTTTGGAAGGGGACTACCTCACAAAGTAGACACAGGCGACAATACTCCCGATCCCCACCACGATTCGTCGCAGCATCAGCGGGCTCATCCGTCCCGCCAGCCTGCCTCCCGCGACGCCACCGGCAAGGGCGCCAACCGCCATGACCAGGGCGGCCGGCCACACCACCTGTCCGGAAAAAAGGAAGAACACTGCGGCGGAGATATTGACAGTGAAGGCGATGAACTGTTTCAGGGCATTGAGCCGGGTCAGCGAATCGTCCACGGCAATCCCCAGAACCGCCAGGATGATCACGCTCAATCCGGCGCCGAAATATCCGCCGTAAATCGCGGCGGAGGTTACCGGCACCAGCGCCCATCTGTCATGCGCATGGCTGCCGTTGCTCTGCCCGGGGCGTCGCACAAGCCAGGCGCGGATTTTGTCCTGCGCAGCCAGCAATAGTGCAGCAAACAGGATCAAATAAGGCACCAGGACGCGAAAGAGATGATTTCCTGTGTGCAGGAGCAGAAAACCGCCGAAGATTCCTCCGAAAACGCTTGCGGGGAGAAGAAGCCAAAGCCTTTGAGTCTGGCCGCGAAGATCTTTTTTCTGGGCGAAGGTCGCCCCCAGATATCCCGGACAGAGCGCCACGGTGTTGGTCACGTTTGCTGCTACGGGTGGGAGCCCCACTGCGATAAGCATCGGAAAGGTGATCAGCGTGCCGCCCCCGGCCAGGGCATTCACGCCACCGCCGACAACGGCAGCCAGGCCAACAATAATCAGGTCAACGCCACCTGTCATTCTTTCTCCATGACGGAAAGGGTTGCGCCGTGAATGTCGAGCATGGCGGTTGTGGTTGCCACGGCTTGAGATGCGTCATGGGTTTCGATGGCCGCCAGCAATTTGTCGTGCAGGTCAGCGGTTTGCGAACCCTTGCCGTCATCGGCGGTCCACAGGGCGGCAAGTGCTTCACGCAGGGTAAAGGCAAAGGTGCGATAGAGGTCGGCAAGAACTTCGTTGCCTGCGGCGTTTGCCACCGCACAGTGGAAGGAAATATCCGCATCGAGCGCTGCCGCCGCATCGTTACCGGACAGGGCGTCATGCCGCATCCGGAGAAAGCCGCGCATGCGTTCCAGATCGGTTTCCTCCCGCCGTTTTGCAGCGAGGCGCACGATTTCGAGTTCCAGGGTTCTGCGGACTTCATTGACCTCGCGGATCCTGGCCCGGCGAAGTCTCTGGGCGAGGGGTTCCTTGTGCGAGGGCAGGGCCCGGACATAGGTCCCGTCACCCTGGCGCACCTCCAGCATGCCATTGTGGGCCAAAACGCGAATCGCTTCGCGGAGGGTGGAGCGGCCAACGCCGAGCTCTTTCATGAGAAGCGGCTCGGCGGACAATTTTGAACCAATGGCATACTCGCCCGCTGAAATAGCACTCTGCAGGTGCTCAATCACCTGACCGGTGAGTTGTGATGGCTTGATTGTATTGTTTGATTTTATATTCATCATATCATCAGATGTTTTATGGATTATAAAATGTCACAGAGAACGTGTCAATGCCAATCAGTCGTCCTAACTCTGTGTTTCCTTCCGTGTCTGGCAAGAATCGTGGGCGCAAGCGGCAACCGCACGGCCGGAAAGAGAGGGAAGGGGAAGATAGTTCCACCCCCTTCTTACTTCGCGCCCCTTTTTTTCTGCATGATCTTTTCAAGCTCTCCGCCATCGACAATCTCCTGCCGGATCAGGATGTTGGCCAGGATGTCGATCTGCTGCCAGTTGGCCTCCACCAGTTCCTTGGCCATTCGCGTGGCCTTGTCGATCCAGAGGCGGACCTGGCGTTCCACCACCTCCTGGAAAAGCTGCTTGTTCACGTTGCGGCTCAAGGTGTCGGCATGGACAAAACCCAGCTCCTCGTCCATGCCGAGGTTGGCAATAGCGGTGTAAGCCTGGCGGGTCGCATCCTCAAGGTCGCTGGCAGCCCCGGTGTCCATGCCCTTTGAGCCGAATTTTTTTATGCTTGTCGTTCTTCCTGCCATGAGCACGCAGATGTTGTTGAATATCTCCTCTTTCGAGAGATTGCTGGGGAAATCCTCGAAGCTGTAGGAGATGAAACCCAGGGTCCGCAACCGCGGGGCAATGGTGACCTGCTCGATTTTGGTATTCGGGAGCAGCAGGTAGGAGAGCACCGCATGCCCGGCCTCGTGGAAAGCGGTCATGCGCAGGTCTTCCTCCAGGTTGCGGATATGTTTTTTTTCAAGCTTCGAGCCGTACTTGATGATGTTGATCTGTTCGATAAGGATCTCTTCGCTGATGCAGTCAAGGCCGTGGCGGATGGCGTGGAGGGAGGCCTCCTTGCCGATGCGCTGCAGCTCGTAGCCGTTCATGCCGGAGATGTAGCGCACCACCTTGTCCACGTCGATCTTGCCGTTGTTGGGCTTTTTCAGGATCTGCTCGACGAAGAAGCGCCGCGCCTCCCGGTCAAGCTCCGGCGCCTCGACAAAGGTGTCGATGCGTTCAGGCTCGATGAGCAGGGGAGGCACCTCCTCCCGGCTCACCGCCGTAACCACGGTGAACACCGACTCCTCCGGCTCGGCGGAAAGCGCGTCGAGCTCCAGGGCGAGCTGGTCGGCGGGCACGCCGGTCAGCATCCCCTCCATCAGCCCCTTGACGTCGATGCCGTCCAGAAAAACGATGCTGGGCGCGTATTCCCGCGCCTTGAGATAGACCTGCCGGATGTATTCGTTGTCAAACAGCTCGGTGCGGGAGACATAGATGTAGGGCCGGCCTGCCTCCCTGGCAAAGGCCTTGCCCAGCAGGGTTTTGCCGACGCCGGGAGGGCCGTGGAGCAGCATGCCCTTGGGCAGACTGATGGAAAACTTCTTCACCAGCTCGGGATGTTTCAGGATATTGATGATCTGCTTCAGGGTGGTTTTGGTCTGACGGTTGCCGGCGATGTTTTCAAAGCCGATCTCGGAAAATTCGACGGCCGGCCGTTCGTTGCGCAACAGCCCCTTGCTCACGGGCAGGGCGCGGGTTTCCGCCCCGGCCAGGCTGAAGATGAGGCTTTCTCCCCGCTGGTACTCATTCCAGGTCAGCTCCACGGTCTGGTTTTTTTTGTAGATCAGGGGCAGGATCTGGTCGCCGGCCTCCGAGAGCCGCTGGCGCGAGGCCTCACCCTTTTTGGTGACCTTGAAGATGATCCGGGCCGGAGGGGTGGGCAATTGCCGCAGGCTGCGGGTGATCTTGAAGAGCACCTCGTCGGGCAGCTTCTGCTTCACCTTTTTTGCGGTAATCGCCGGACCCAGGGAGAGCACCAGCAGCGGCACCAGCCCCTTGAGATCGGGAAACTCAAGGGCGATTCCCTTTTGGCGGAAATGTCCGGCCAGCTGTAACAGGGAATCCGTGCCGATGCGGACCATGGCGTTTATGCCCAGCCGGTTGAAGAGAACGATATAGTTCTGGGCCAGGGTGGCCAGGAGCTTGGGGGCGATAGCCTCCTGGAGGATCTCGCCTGTCAGCTTCTTTTCCTTGGCGATTGCATCCATGATCAGGTTCTGGGCCCGGGTCTTGCTGCGCCGGAAGGTGGCCAAAAATTCCTTGCCCTGGTAAAGGGCGCTGCCCAAGGTGGAGGTGAAGATGAAGATCACCTCCCGGCAGTTGATGCCGCTGTCCGGATCCTCTTTGCTGATCAGGTCGAGCAGCGCCATCTGCAGCTGGTTGCTCGCCATTTCAATGGATTCAAAAAGGATGATGGCGCAGGGGGTGGCGCGGAGAAAGCGGATCAACTCGCCTTCCTGGATTTCCTGGCCGACGACCTGGGGGGCAAGGAGCTGGGCGGCGTTTTCCGGATCGCTGTAGCGTTCCAGGTCGAAGTGCTTGAAGCCGTCATACTCCTTGAGCATGTTGCAGAGAACCCGGGCCAGATAGATCTTACCCACGCCCGGCGGGCCCAGGAAGGTGAAGATCGCCTTGGGCGGCGCCTCCTTGGGCGGACGGAAAGCCATGTGGATGAAGGCGTCCACCACTTCGTCGATGGCGTCGTTCTGGTCGAGAACGATCTTTTTCAGTTCCCGGCGGATGGCCTCAAACTGCTTGAGCTGATTTTTTTTGGGTCCGGAACGTGGCAAGGGTTTTCTCCCATGAGGGTTTGCAGGCAGTTTCCTCCTTCCGGGCGGCTCAGGAGGTAGGCTCGGCTGGAAGAAAAAAGGATGCTTTACTTACTCTAGGGAAAAAGAGGGGAGGGCGTCAACAGGTTCCGCAGGGTTTCGCTGTCTGGGAGAAAAGGGAGGGGAGGGCCGCTGGCCGGGGAGGCGCATTAGCCTATGGCTTAGTGTTTTCATGCACCAGGTCGATGATGGTCACCTCCGGCGGGGCCAGAAAGCGGATGGGCGGGCCCCAGGTGCCGGTGCCGGGGCTCAGATAGAGGAAGCCGCTGTGCAGTCTGGTGAGTCGGCCAGCATGCTGGGGATAAAAAAACCAGGTGATCAGGTTGAAGGGGAATATCTGGCCGTTGTGGGTGTGGCCGGAAAGTTGGAGATCGAAAAGCCCCGGACTGTCCGGGTCGATATCGGGCCGGTGCTTGAGCAGGACCGTGAAATTTTCCCTGGGTTGGGCAAAAAGAAGATCGCGCTCCGACACCGCATGGCCTTTGTAAGATGATCTGACCGCCGGGTCATCCATCCCGACAAAATTGACGCCGTCGACCGCTACCCCCTGATCGCGCAGCATGGTGAACCCTGATTTTTTTGTAAAATCCAGAGCATCCTGCAGGCCAGCGTAGAATTCATGGTTGCCGGTAATGGCGAGCTTGCCCAGGGGCGGCTTGACCGTCGCCAGCATCCGGGCTTCTTGGGTGAGGTGGTTGAGCTGGCCGTCCACCAGATCGCCGGTGGAGACCAGGATATCGGGCTTTGCCTCCTGTATGCGGGCAATAATCCTCTTGAGCCTTTCCTCCCGGATAATGAGTCCCAGATGCACATCCGAGATCTGGGCAATGCGTATCCTGCCGGTGCTTGCCGTAATTTTGGGACTGGCGATCTCGATGCGTTCCAGGCGGATATCCGCAGCTTCGAACAAGCCGAAGCCGTAAACACCAACCACCACCACCGCTTGTGCCGTAAACAGGTGGAGCGGCGACACCTTTGGTCTGGTAAATTTTTGTTTTCGGAGTTTCTCCGTCGCCAGGATGACAAAACGGACCAGATCAACCGTGCCTGAAAGGGGCAGGAAAAGGAAAAGCAGCCCCATCCAGCTGAAGCTTGCATAGGCCCAGAATCTGGCTCCTGTCGCAATCCCGGCCCCTTCGGCCAGCCGGACCATGATCGGCGCCGCGATCATCACTGCCATGAACAGGGTTATGCCTGTTTTGGCCTTTCTGCCGGGGAGAAAGGCCGCCCTGATCTTGCGGAAGGCATAATAGTGGGCCAGGGGATAGAGCGTCAGATAAACGAGCAGGAAACGGAGCATGCTTTCTCACCCGGTTTGGTTTTTGCAACGCGCGGCCGGGGAGAGCCGGTTACAAACCTTACCCCTCATGCAATCTTCCCCGGCCGCCGCGTCACTTCTTGCCGGTCACCTCGGCACCCTCGACAATCACGTCGTAGCGGTACCCGGCCCCGAAGTCACGGTCCCGGGAAAGATTTCCCTTGATGGTGACCACATCCCCAACCTCATGCATTGAGTCGGTGGTGACCACCAGGTCGTTGGTCTCGGCTGCCGGACTGCCGGTGCCGTCTTGCAGGTGCAGCCAGTTTTTGCCCATGATGCCGCGGTTTACCTTGACCACCTTGGCGTGGACCGCCACCGGCTTATTTGCCAGGGGATCTTTCTTCTCGAAAATCTCGCCGACGGTATAGGCATTGGGCCCTTGGGCCTTGCTCACCTTGATCGCCTGAGCCGGGGCTGAGGCAGCGACTGGGGCTGGCTTCGGAGCAACGGCGCCGGCGGCGGATGCAAGTCCCCCTGAAAAAACGATGCTGTCGAATGACCGGTTCAGCGAGCTGCTTTTGAAGTTGTTCATCACCATGCCCGGCTGGCAGGCGATTTCACTGCCCACCTTGATTGTGCTCTGGGGCAGGGCCACCCAGGTCTTGACGCCTCCTTTTTCCACCAGGGCGTACGTATAGCCGCCGCTGTTCATGGTTTCGACCACCTTGCCGGAAACCCCTTGCGGCGATGGGCTGCCCGCCATGCCCCCCCCGCCCATTCCAGCACCGCCCCCGTTCTGCGGAAAGGCGATGGCCTGAAGAGGATTCCACAGGAGCAGGGAGGCGGCGAGCGCCAGACCGGTACGGAAATATTTCATTTTTTTGCTTGCATTCATCGGGAAGATACCTCTTTAGATATTTTCATGGGGTTGCCTTGCCGGCGGCAACCAGAGCCAATCCGGCAGGTAAAATTTTTACTGTACGGTATTTTACAGATTTTGCTCATAATAACGTCAGATCCGGGCAATTACCATGATCTTATGGGAGGCATGGCAGTGGACGAGAAGAGAGGCGCTTGAGTCCGTAAACTGCTTGTAAGCGAACACCAGACGCAGATGGATAGAGAATGCCGTATGCGAGACATGTCTGTATGTCATGCCTTCAAATCTGGCCAATCTCCGCGAAAGCTGCCACCTGAAAGGTGGGGGTTAATCCTCTCAATTTTTATGATCAGCCGCCGCAGGCGGTGTGAGGCGCTAACCAATCCAAAAAACCACGAAAGACGCCAACAAGCAGTAGCCGCCGAAAAAGGACCAGCGGCCATTTTCAAGCCAGTTGGAAAGCCAGCGAAGCGCGAGCAATCCAGCGCCAAAACTGAAGGCCATGCCCAAAAATCCCGGGCCGATCAAATGCAAGAGATCCGGCGCGCTGGATGCGGCAAGTGCGGCTTGGTGCTTGTAAAGTCTGTAGCTTTCCTTCACAATGACAGCCGGGGTTAAAACAACGGCGAGCGCAAAACTGAATTCTTCGGCACGGCGACGGGCCACTCCCAAGGCAAGGCCTGTGGAAATAGTCGCTCCGGAACGGGAAAAGCCTCGAAAAGGCAGGCACAATCCCTGGACCGCGCCAATCCATGCTACGGTTGCAAGCGACAGATCGCCGAACAGATTTGACTTCATGCGTGAGGCAGCAATGATGAGTATGCCTGCGGCGGCCAGTGAGACAGCCATTAGTTTTGCATTGCCGAACAGATGCTCGATTTCGAAATTTTGCATGTTCCCGCCGACAATGTGCTTTATGATCTCTTGAAGTCCCAGGCCGACAACCCCGGTTATGGCGGTTGCAATGAGAAGATAAATGGCGTTTTTTATACGTGATTCCGGTGAGTTGAAGTAGGTGTCGACCCAGTTTTTCCAGAAATACACGAGAACGGCAAACATGGTGCCTGTGTGCAGCATGACCAGCAATAGTGTCATTGCCGGGGCCGTTGGGTCGAGGCCCATGAGCTTTTCCGCCACGATCACATGCGCCGAACTGGAAACGGGCAGCAGTTCTGCCGCTCCTTGGACAATTGATAATATAACTATCTGTAATAACGTCATTTTTACTCCATTATCCTGTCCTGATTTCTATCCGGTTTGCAATGGGGTTACTCGGATTGTGCTGGGCGATAAAAAACCCGCTTTCCTATTCAGGAAGCGGGTTTTTGGACTTCACCGGACGATGCCGGATTATATCTTGGGGTGAGCGATGGGACTTGAACCCACGACCTCCGAGGCCACAACCCGGTGCTGCCACCAGCTGAGCTACGCTCACCATATGGGATATCCTCCCTGAGAACCAACGCACCCCTATATAATCAATCGGTTCTTGTTTCGCAAGGGCAAAGTCGGGAATGCCGGGGCTTATAAATCTTTACTGCAGTGCTTGCACATCTTGGCCTGGGACTTGACAATCTCCATGCAGTAAGGGCATTCCTTCCGGTGGTTGTTTTCCAGAAGCTGTTTTATGGACAGGTTGGCCTGCATCTCGATATCGCCATGGACGAACTTGTGGTTGCGGATCGGATCGATGCAGCTGAGATCGTTTAGGTCAATGAGAAGCTCGCAGGCACGTTTGCGCGCCGCAAGGTCCGCACTGTTGTCAAGGACAAGATCAAGGGCCGGGGTGAGATTGTTCTCCGCCACACAGGTTTCCAGTGCTTCGGTGTGCGTTTTTTCCTTGGTGTGGCGTTGGCTCTGCGTTTGGAGGGCTGCGACATCAATCACCGAGCCGGTAAAGGCGTCGGCGCCACCCACCATCATGGTCATGCCGGTTTCCTCTCCCGGGAGCAGCATGTAGCGGCAGGAGGCCTTGTGGCCATAGCGTTCCTCGAATTGCTCCCAGCTGTTGGCGAAAAGGGAACAGTCGTTATTGAGGCAGATGAACAGAATATCCGTTCCCCACCCCAGTCCATCACCAATGTGAAATGGGGGAGCCTCGCAGCAGGAAAGCCGCTCCTTGCAATAGGGGCAGTAGTGTTCTTCGCTGGCAAGCTTGATGCATCGTTCAATGTCCATGGTGATATCCTCCGTGGGCGCATGGCCTCTGGTGTCCGTGAGGGAAATTTTGTTACCGGGTTACTGGCGTTCCGACCTGGGCGTTATGGTTTTGTCAGTCCGCGAAGCTGGGACGTGTTTTTATGTGTGAAGATGAACAGCCACACGCCAAAAAGCAGCAGGAACACAATAAGGAGACTCGGTATTTCATTAAAAACTTCATCAGCGTAGAGTAATGCACAATCCGGGGTAGGTCAACCGCGCAAGTTATTTTTCGTGACACCCCGGGTCTGATTGGAGTTAAGTCGTGGTAATTCGTCTGTTGAGGATGAAATGCGCTTGAGTTTACCCAACTGAACAGAGTACACTTTCAGCCAGAGAGAGGGGAAAGCGCAATAGGTGATTTCTTTGGCTGCTTTTTGCGCAACCCTTGTGTTCTCAAGGGGTTACAGTAAAACTGGTTGACTTTTGCGGGCCTGGCAATTAAAGATGGGCTCGCAAAATAGAATGAAGAACCAGAGCCACTGGGCACCCTGCCGATATATTTTCCGGGAGAGATATGAACGGACAGCATGGATTTTTGATCCGCTGCTTTTTTTTATAAGATTGAGAATTTGGGGTTACTGAAGACAATTATGGCTAAAAAAGAGATTTCTCGTTATGCGGAAGCAGGGGTTGATATCGATAAAGGCAATGCCTTTGTCGATGCCATCAAGCCTATTGTCGCCTCTACCTTTCGTCCTGGCGTGCTTACCGGCATTGGTGGGTTTGGCGGGCTATTCGCCTTGGGTGGCGGTAAGTTCCAGGATCCGGTTTTGGTGTCGTCAACCGATGGGGTCGGCACCAAGCTGAAAATCGCCGAGATGTGCAACAAGCATGATACCATCGGCATCGACCTGGTGGCCATGTGCGTGAACGATATCATCGTCTGCGGCGCGCATCCTCTTTTTTTTCTTGATTATTTCGCCACCGGCGGGCTTGATCTCGGGGTTGCCACCGATGTGGTCAAGGGCATCGCCAAGGGCTGCGAGATTGCCAAATGCTCTTTGATCGGCGGGGAAACGGCGGAGATGCCCGGCCTGTATCAGGCGGGGGACTATGACATCGCCGGGTTCGTGGTCGGGATTTGTGAGCGCGACAAACTGATCGACGGCTCCGAGATCAGCGTCGGCGATAAGCTGATCGGTCTTGCTTCAAGCGGGGTGCACAGCAACGGCTATTCCCTGGTCCGCAAGATTTGTTTCGAGGAGATGGGGCTCAGCGTCAACGATAAAATCGAAGAGTTCGGCTGTACCCTTGGAGAGGAGTTGTTGCGGCCGACCAGAATCTACAGTGAGACGTTGCTGAATCTGGTGAAGAATTTCAAGGTGAAAGGGCTGGTTCATATAACCGGCGGCGGCATCATTGATAATATTCCGCGGGTTTTGCCCAATGGCTGCAAGGCGGTGATCGACAAGAAGGGCTGGCAGATTCTCCCGGTCTTTGATTTTTTGCAGAAAAACGGAAAAATCTCCGCCTATGAGATGTGCCGCACCTTCAACTGCGGAATCGGCATGGTTGTGGTTGTTGATGCAAAACAGGTGGATGACTGTATGCAGCAATTGATAGCCCTGGGTGAGACCCCTTATCTGATCGGAGAGATTGACGCCATGAAGAAAAAGGATCTCATGGCCGTTGAGGTTGATTGCGGCTGATTTATCGTCTTGTCTCGCTTTTTGTCCAAAGGCCCGCGGGGTTTTCCCGTGGGCCTTTTTTGCAATTCAGCTCCCGCAGTCTTTGGTGCCGCCCTTGATCTTGTAAAGGGCATGCTGCAAAGCGGGGAGCACGGCTTCCAGATTTTCTTCGGCCGCTTTTTTGCTGCCCGGGAGGTTGATGATCAGGCTTTGTTTTCTGGTGCCGGCGATTCCTCGGGAAAGGATGGCATTGGGGGTTTTTTGCAGGCTGGCCAGGCGCATGGCCTCGCCGATGCCAGGGATTTCCCGGTCAAGAACCGCTCGGGTCGCCTCGGGGGTCAGGTCGCTGGGGGAAACGCCGGTGCCGCCGGTGCTTAGAATCAGGTCAATTTTGTCTTTATCCGCCCAGGTCCGAAGAGTCTCCCGTATTATTGCTATCTCGTCCGGAACTATGGCATAGGCCACCACGGAAAATCCCTGTTCCGTGAGCATTGCCCGCAGTTGCGGGCCGCTGGTGTCTTCCCGCTCTCCGCGCGAACCCTTGTCGCTGATGGTCAGTATGCCGCCGGTGTAAGATGTCATGTGTCGTCTCCTTTAATAAAGATGATGCCCTTCCGCATGGCCGTGAGAAAAATCTAATGAAGTCAGGTAGCTAATCGGAATGTCTGTTGTCTTCTGCCTGGCAACCTGCTACTTTGGTCGGTGAAAATAACCCCGCTTTTGCAAAATCATTTGTCGGAGTACGGGGTCGATGGGCTTTGTTTAATCACTTTCTCGGTAATTTTCTATGAAAAAACCCGCGCAGGATACAGGGAAAATAGCCAGGTCCGCCGGGACTGTCGGGATAGCCGTGATGTGCAGCCGGATTCTGGGGCTGGCCCGGGAGCAGGTATTTGCCGGGTTTTTCGGCGCCGGCTTTGCTTTCGATGCATTTGTGGTGGCCTTCCGGATTCCCAACCTGCTGCGGGATCTCTTTGGCGAAGGCGCTTTGAGCGCGGCTTTTGTCGCGGTTTTTTCCGATTATGAAACCAATAAGGGAGAAAAGGCGACCTGGGCCCTGGCAGGCAACGTCCTGGTTTTTTTCGGGGTTCTGCTCAGCGGTCTTACCCTGTTGGGCGTCTTTTTTTCAGGGCAGATCGTGAATTTCATGGTCGAGGCCAAGTTTAAGGCGATTCCGGGAAAGGTCGCGCTCACCACGCTTCTTTCGATGATCATGTTCCCTTTTCTTATTTTGATCTCCCTTTCCTCCGTGGTGATGGGGATTCTGAACACCAGAGGCCGCTTTTTCGTCCCGGCCCTGGCCGGTGGTTTTTTTAATCTGGGTTCGATTGTCGGCGGCATAGGGTTTGCCTTGCTCATGCCCCGGTTCGGCCAGCCGCCCATTGTTGGCATGGCCATTGGCACCCTGATCGGCGGGCTGCTCCAGCTTGGTTGTCAATTGCCCTCTCTGTTCAGGGCCGGATTCGTTTTTGTCCCGCAGCTTGACTTTCGTCATCCCGGTTTGCGCCGCATCATGAGACTCATGGCCCCGGCGGTGATCGGTCTTGCGCCGTTACAGATCAACGTCTTGATCAATACCTATTTTGCCTCTTCCCTGGCCGAGGGGAGCCTTTCCTGGCTCAGTTACGCCTTTCGTCTGTTCTGGCTGCCGGTGGGTCTTTTCGGGGTGGCCCTGTCCATCGCGACCCTGCCGGTGATTGCCAAGTATGCGGCGCTCCGCGATATGGACAGCTTGCGGGAAACCTATGCCTCCTCGCTTACCCTGGCCTTTTCTCTGACCATTCCCGCTTCGGTGGGGTTGATACTGCTGGGCGAGTCCATTACCCGGGTCATCTTCCAGCATGGCCACTTTGACAGCCTGGCCACCGTGAAAACCGCCGAGGCGCTGTCCTGCTATGCCGTGGGGCTTTTTGCCTATGCATCCGTCAAGATCATTGTTCCGGTGTTTTATGCCCTGGACGAGACCCGGTATCCGGTGATCGGCAGCTTTCTGACCATGGCGGTCAACGTCCTGCTGGTCTGGCTTACCATCGGTTTTTTGCAGCACAAGGCCCTGGCCCTGTCCATTTCCTGTGCCATGATCCTGAATTTTCTTTTCTTGAGCACAGTCTTGTACAGAAAGCTCGGCGGATATTCCCTGCGCTATCTTTTTTCCGGGATGGGCAAGGTTCTTTGCGCCTCGCTGGCCCTGGCCCTCTGGTTGTTCGCGGGGCAACATCTTCTTGCCCCTCTTGCTTTGGTCGGCTTCACGGGGAGTGTTGCCGCGCTCGCGGTGGTTATTGTAACGGGAGTAGCGGTCTACGGCGTGACGCTCTATTCCTTGGGGTTTAAGGAATTAACCATGCTGGTGGGCCGGCTCCGCCAGCGTTTTGGCTGGGCAGGGTGATGGCTTCTGGCTCCAAGGTAGGTAATCATGGGGCAAGAACTGAGGTGAAGACCTGTAGCCTTGTGATCGCTTGCGATCTAAGATGCCGGAGCGGTAAGTTGGCGGAGCAGACTGATTTGGGCGAGCAGGGCCGGGACAGCGGTATCGACCCGGAGAATACGGGCACCGAGACTGAATGGCGCAAAGCCTTGCTCCTTGAAGCGTTGCACTTCAAAATCAACCCAGCCTCCTTCCGGGCCGATGGCGATTACCACCCTTTGACCAAACAGGCCGCCTGCCGCCTGGGCAATATTCTGGTCTCCTTCCGGATGGGCGAGAAGCCGAATCCGGCAATCAGCCAGCAGCTCCGGAAGAAAGTCTTCCACGAATGGCCGGAAGCGGGGATGGACGGAGATCTCCGGGGGTCTGGTGTCAATGGCCTGCTCAAGTCCAAGGAGTAGCGGTTCCGCAAAGGCGTTGTTTTGGATAAGGGTGGAGTTGAAAAAACTTTTTTCAACCCGGTTGGCGTTTATCAGAAATATCCGGTCCACCCCCATGGAGACCGCCTGGGCCAAGACCCGTTTCAGCATGATCGGGCGAGGCACGGCCAGGATCAGGTCAGTGGGGGGAGCGGCTGGCGGCTCGGTGGTGAGATGCACTTGCAGCACTATGCTGTTGCCGTCCATCTCCCGGATACGGCCGGTGCCAAGCAGGCCGCCCAACATGCCGACCCGGACGCTGTCCCCGATTTTGCTGCGGAGAATCTTGCGGATGTGTTCGGCGCGGCGTCCGGTCAGGGTGGCATGCTGATCGGTCAGTTCCCGCGGATGGAGTAAGATCAGGTTCATAACGGATATGGTATCAGCTTTTTTTTATAATCTCTTCATGACGGTGGGGGTGATTGTATTCGCTCCGGTTCTTTTCGTCAAAGTTATACTGACGCCCAAGTACCGCAGTCGTTCCGGCAAGCGGCTCGGATTCGCTCTTGGGGAAAGCCCCGGCGGTTCCGCTTCGGGCAGGCCCTGCATCTGGGTGCATGCCCTGTCTGTGGGCGAGGTGGCTTCCGCCCGGAATCTGGTGCAACAGCTGCGGCGGAGCTATCCCCAAGGGATCATTGTTTTTTCCGCGGCCACCCGGGCTGGGGAGTCTTTTGCCCGCGCCATCCTCAAAGAGTATGTCGATTGTTTCGTTCCCTTTCCGTTTGATCTGCTCTGGAGTGTAAAACGGTTGGTCTCCTGGGTAAATCCTGATCTTTTTGTCCTGGTGGAGACAGACTTCTGGCCGAATTTTTTAAGGGAGCTCAACCGGCGTGGTATTCCCCGGCTGCTGGTCAACGGCCGGGTCTCGGAAAATTCGCTGGTCAGATACCGCAGGTTTCGCTGGCTCTTCAGCCCGCTGTTCAATTCCTTTCAAGCCCTTGCCATGCAGACGGAGCAGGACGCCCTCAATATGCGGCAACTTGGGGTTGACCCGGCACGCCTGGTTGTGCTGGGTAATCTGAAATACGATGCGGTCCTGTCCGGAAGTCGCGCCAAGGCAGCACTTGACCGGGCTGCCTTGCAGATCCCGGAACAGGGTTTGGTCTGGGTGGCGGGCAGCACCCACCGGGGAGAGGAAGAGATTATTTTTAAGGCGTTTCAAAAGCTTGCCCAATCCTTTGCCAATCTCTTCCTGGTCGTTGCCCCGCGCAACGTGGAGCGGGGCGCGGAGCTTGCGGCCCTGGCAGCCCAGTGCGGTCTTGTGTCCTTTCGCCGTTCGCTCGGCGGCGCAGGGAAGGGCTCGGTGTTGATCCTCGATACCCTGGGGGAATTGTCATCGGTATACGATTTGTGTGATGTGGCCTTTGTCGGCGGCAGCCTGGTGCCGGAGCGCGGCCATAACCCGCTGGAGCCTGCGGTGCATGGGAAGCCGGTGCTGTTCGGGCCGTTCATGGAGGATTTTGCCGAGATCAGCCGCGATCTCCTGGCAATCGGCGGAGCCAGGCAGGTTCAAGATGAAGCGGAGCTTCGCTCCGGGCTTTTTTGCTTGTTGTCCGATCCAGCGGAGCGGGAGCGGGCAGGACGCCAGGCGCAGGCACTGGTTGCCTCAAAGCGCGGAGTTGTCGAGGCGCATCTCGCCCTGATCCGTCGTATTTTAGAGCGGGGGGCGCAAGGATGAGGCAACTGCTTACCGTTTTGTTTTTGTTCGGGCGTATTTTTTCTCCGGGCTACAGCCTGATCATGAAGTTGCGCGCCTTTCTGTACCGGAAGAATATTTTTTTGAAATCTCAGCAGTTGTCCGTGACGGTCATCAGTATCGGCAATCTCACCCTGGGGGGTACCGGAAAAACGCCCATGGTGCGTTATGTAATCCGCATGCTGTTGGACCGTGGCTTTCGACCGGCCATTGTCAGTCGTGGCTATGGAGGGAAGGCCAGCGCTGAGGTGAATATCGTTGCCGACGGCACAAGGATACTGCTTCCGCCGGATATGGCCGGGGATGAGCCGTTCATGTTGGCCGAAGCGCTGCCCGGGGTTCCGGTTCTGACAGGGCCCAAAAGAGTGCGGGCTGCAGAGCAGGCCATCGGAAAGTTCGGGGTGAACCTCATTGTCATGGATGACGGGTTTCAGCATCTCGCCCTGAGCCGTGATCTTGACCTGGTTTTGTTCGGCGCCGGAACCCTCCTTGGCAACGGCCGGGTTTTTCCCGGGGGAGAATTGCGGGAGCCGCTCTCCGCCCTGGAGCGGGCCCATGCTTTTGTCATCACCGGGGTTGACAGCGGCAATCTGGCCAAGGTGGAGGATTTTCAGCGGTCGTTGCAGGGAGCCTTTTCGGGCAAGCCTGTGTTTCTTGGAGAGTATCTGCCCGTGGGGATCTGGCATAGTAGGCAGAGCAAGGTTTGCACCCTCGCGGAAGCCAAGAAAATTCCTGTTTTTGCCTTTGCCGGGATCGCGAACCCGGACTCATTCCGCCAGACCTTGCGGCAACAGGGGTTTTCGGTTGCCGGGTTCAGGGAGTTCAAGGACCATCACGGCTATACCCCGCAGGATGTTATGGCTCTGGTGGCAGCAGCCCGGGCATGCGGCGCCCAGGCGCTTCTCGCCACGGAAAAGGATTTTGTCAAACTCCGGCCATTTTTCGGGGAGTTTCCCATTCTGGCTCTGACCATTGAACTTCGCATGGGCCAGGATTTTTACCTGTTCATGGCGGAGCGACTCTGCGAGCATCCTGGTAACTGTAGTCGTGGCTGAAAAACACGCTTCCCGGAAAGGCGGATATTTTCGGGTGTGGTTTTTTTGCAACAGTTCGGTCTCCCATCGCTGAGTGTCATGTGTAATATGTCCATGTAATATCCCGAAATTAAACGATTTTATTACTTGTTGCTCCAGAATGCTCGTTGTGGCCTGTTTTTTGCATTACTTTAGAAGCGGTTTGGATATCGTTGTAAAATACACACAGATCAGAAAATGAGTGTTCATCATATGGATTCTTTACAGCACACCATCAAAAGGCCGGTAAGCTTCGCGGGCATTGGCCTCCATTCCGGCAAGGTTGCCACCCTCTCCATTTTGCCGGGCGAGGAAAACAGCGGGATTCGTTTTGTCCGCAGTGATTTGCCGCAGGCTCCGCCAACCCCGGCCTTCATGGACCGGATCATCGACACCCGCCTCGCCACCACCATCGCCACCGAGGACGAGGCGATGATCTCCACTACGGAACATCTGTTGGCCGCCCTTTTCGGCATGGGCATCGATAACGCGGTGGTTGAACTGGATGGCCCCGAGGTGCCCATCATGGATGGCAGCGCCGGCCCCTTTGTGCATATTCTTAAAAGGGTTGGCCGCCAGCGGCAGAGCGCTTGCAAATGGATGCTCAAGGTGAACAAGGAAATTTCCTATTCCGAAGGGGATTCCTTTGTGAAGATTCTGCCCTATAATGGGTTCAAGGTCACATGTGAGATTGAGTTTGACCACCACCTGATCAGAAAGCAGACCTTTTCCAGTGATCTCAATCCCCAGAAATTCGCCAAGGAAGTTGCCGCAGCCAGAACCTTCGGTTTTCTGGATCAGGTCGAGAAGCTCAGGCAGAGCGGGCTCGCCCTGGGTGGCTCCCTGGAAAACGCCGTGGTTATCGACGATGACGGCATAGTCAATGCCGAGGGGTTGCGTTTTACCGACGAATTCGCCAGGCACAAGACCCTTGACGTGATCGGCGACCTGGCTTTGCTGGGCTTCCCCCTGCTTGGTCACGTGGTGACCAGGAAATCAGGGCATGGCCATCATTTCTCCCTGATGAAGCAGCTTGCCGCCCAGCCCGAGCGTTGGGACCTGATTGCCTATGAGAAGGAAGGGGAGAATCGGGTGCTTGAAAAGGTGGTTTTGAGCACCAAGGAGGCAGGCGATAAGCTGCTGTCCTATTTGCTCCCCCCCAGCATCGCCCTTGCCGGGCAACCCTGCTTTGCCTGATTGATTCAGCCCCCTTTTGAGAGGACCGACCCGCGGATGTTGCAAAACTCCGCGGGTTTTTTTACGCCTGGTGCCGGGAGGGGACGTTTGCGTCTGGTCGCCGCTGCTTTCCGCGAATCCTGCTTGCAATGGCGGGGAAAATTGGTAAGTTGCAGCATTATCATTATCGTATGATTCATCATGGCCTGGTTTTTTAAGACCGGCCTGGCTGACTATTGAGGAGCAGAATATGGGTTTTTCAGGAAAACTCGGCTTTGTCGGCGGGGGATTGATGGCCGAAGCCTTGATCAAGGGCATAACAGGGGCCGGGCTTGTTGAGGCCGGACAGATTCTGGTGGCAGACCCCAGCAGTGCGCGGCAGGCGTTGTTGCAGCAAGAATATAAGGTTGCCGCGGTTTCGGAGGCGACAGCAGTCTGGGCGGAGTGCAAGGTTGTTATTCTCGCGGTAAAACCGCAGGTGATAGGCGCGGTTCTCGGCGATTCCCGGGAGAAGATCCATGCCGGCCATCTGCTTATTTCCATTGCCGCCGGTATCCCGCTGGCCGTGCTGGAAGGCGCGGTTTCCGGGCGTGGCTGCCGGGTTATCCGGGTAATGCCCAACACCCCGGCCATCGTACTCAAGGGTGCGTCCGCCTTGAGCCCCGGTCAGGGCGTGACTCCTGAGGATCTGGCCGTGGCAACCAGCATCTTCGATGCGGTGGGCGTAAGCTTTGTGCTGGACGAGACCTATCTTGATGCGGTTACAGGCTTAAGCGGCAGCGGCCCCGCCTATGTGTTCACCTTTATCGAGGCGTTGATTGATGCCGGGGTAAAGGTGGGATTGGCCCGGCCCGTGGCGCAGAGTCTTGCCCTGCAAACAGTGCTTGGCTCCGTTCTTCTTGCTCTGGATGGGAGCAAGCATCCCGCCGAGTTGCGGGCCATGGTGACCTCTCCCGGCGGCACAACCATTGCTGGTCTGCATGAGCTGGAAAAGGGGGCCTTCCGGGCTTTGGTCACCAATGCGGTGGAGGCTGCCACCAACCGTTCCTGCGAGCTTGGCCGGCTCATGGTTGCCGCTCCTGGGAAGTCGTCGTAGTCGCCGTCCAGCAGTCTCAATGAGAAGAACGGCAGCAACGCCGCATACGCGCTGCTGATAACGGCGTAAGGAGTCGATACGGAACAGTGCCGGAAAGCGTTCCGCATCGGCTCCTCATTATAGATTGGGGTTGCGATGGAAATCCGTAAGGTTGGGATCGTCTGCAAAAAAGATTCGAATGCCGCCCTGGAGATGAGCAGGGAATTGCTCCTCTGGTTGGCTGAAAGGGGTATTGCAGCCGAGATCGGAACCATTGTCGATGATATGGACCTGCTTATTATTTTGGGCGGGGACGGCACCTTGCTTCATGTCGCGGACCAGGCAAGCCGGCTGCATGTGCCTGTGGTCGGTGTAAACCTTGGCGATCTCGGTTTTCTGACCGAAGTGGCGGTCCGCGAACGGTATGCGGTGCTGGAAGGCATCTTGGCCGGCCAGGTAGTTGTTGAGGAAAGGCTGATGCTTAAGGCCAGGGTTCATTGCGGCGGGAAGGCGGCTGACTGGCGCTATGCCTTAAACGATGTCGTGGTCGGCAAGGGCAGCGCTGACCGGCTTGCCCGGCTGAGCACCTGGGCCGATCAGGAGTACATCACCACCTACCGGGCGGATGGCCTGATTTTTTCCACGCCCACCGGTTCCACGGCCTATAACCTTTCCGCCGGCGGGCCCATCGTCAACCCGGCCTTGCAAGCCATCCTGGTTACACCGATCTGTCCCTTCATGCTGGAGAGCCGCCCGGTGCTTCTCCCTGCCGCAGTCTGTCTTACAACCAGACTTGCCGAGCAGGCCAACGAGGTGAAAATCATCGTCGATGGCCAGCCTGCCTGGGAAATGTCGGCCGGCGACACTCTGGAGGTGGTGGCTTCGGAAAGGCCTCTGCGGCTTATCTGTTCTCCGCAGAAGGATTATTTTGAAATCTTGCGCAACAAGCTGAACTGGGGCGGGCGGGCAGGCGAGGCGCGAAACAACAAGCTGTGATGGTGCTTATCTTGGATGCTAAAAAAGCGGAAGCCTCTTTAGCCTTGAGGCCACCGCTTTTGTTTTGTAAATCCAGATGAACGGCTAATCAAGCTGTTGGCAGTTCGCCCTGAGCCTGGCAAAGGGCGGCGGAAAAGCCATTTTGATGGCGAACCGCAATAAAGCCCCCTGGCTGGCTAATCATTTTCTCCAAGTTTGTGGGCCAAGGCCTCTCTCTCTTCCTGCATGGCAACCTTTCCGGCCTCAATGGCTTCGCTGAGGGTTCTTTTTTTCTCGTCGAGAAATTCTTTCCCTTGCGCGGCAAGGTCCGTGCCTCTGCTGATGAGTTCCTTGCTCTTGGCAATCATATCCTTGCTTCGCTCGATAGCGGTTTCTTTGTATTCCTTAAAATCATCAGGGAGAGCCTTGGCCTTTTCCTTCAGCTCGGCTCCATATCCAGCCAGCATTTCCCTGGTTTCCTGACCGGTTTTCGGGGCGGTTAACAGGGCAATGGCAGCACCGACAACGGTGCCGGCCAGGAAGGCCAATACTGCTGTGCTGGAATTGTCGCAATTGTCTCTGTTCATATCAATCTCCTTTTTTGGGTGTCTTCCACGACCGGTTGAGGAAGTGTGAAAAGGCCATGATCCCGGCGCTGAAACCGCCTATCTGGGTGATAAAGGGGCGTACCGTTTCTTTGAGCATGGTGGTGGTGGTGAGCAAGGTGTCCGCCGATTTTTGGGCGGTGTAGATGACCGTATCCGTCTTTTCCAGCTTGTCGCTCAGGGAAATGGCGAGGAGCTGGATTTCGTTGGCTGCCTCGGTGAGTGACTGGCACAGCGGGTCCACATGTTTATTCAGGGTATCGGTGCAGATCTCTATCTTCTGTAAGGTGCGCCGGAATTGCAGAAAGGTTGGCACCAGGGCAATGGCAATGGCAAAAAGGCTTACGGCGCTGAGCAGGGAGAAAAAATCTGAAGAGGTCACTTCCGTTACTCCTGTGTGGGCCAAGGATATACGTAACACATCGTGTCCTTATAATAGAAGGGTTTCCTCCGGGCTGCAAGCGGAAAAGCCATTCCCCCGGTTAAGAGAGGGGCAGATGTCATATCGGCAAGGAAAAAATCGCCTGCAGTTTCCCGTCTCGCACTTGTATTTCGCGCAGGGTAAACCCAGCGGTGATTTCCTTGATATTTCTGCCCTTGAGCGTATAAAGCGGATGTTTTGCGAGTTCCTGTCGCGCTATGGCCTCGATGGCTGCGCGGGCCTTGGCTTCCAATTCAGGCGTGAGCCCCGGTAGATCGAACCGTTCTATCACTGCGTCCTCAAGGTAGAAGGATTTTGATTGCGCATCGTAACGCGGAGCCGCCATTGCTTTCAGATGTCCGGAAATAGGCTTGAGTAAAGGAATGTTTACCTCCGCCAGCATATTGATCCCGATTTGATTTGCCCCCTCAGCCAGAAAAATCTCCGGCTCGCTGAGAACGACGTTTACAACAAGCCAGCTCTTGGTGATGGGAAATCGGGGAGCAATGCGCGCCTGAATCTCATCGCGGGTTAGGGTAACCACCATTTCGTGGGAATTGCACCCAACAATTGTAATAACAATGGCGAGGACAAAGAACAGCCGGATTTTCGTGCGATGCAGGGGGAAAAGATGTCTCATTGGCCATCCAGTTTTCTGACGAATTCGCCTTTGATTTTTTTTGGGGAAATCCCATTTCCGGCCGTTGCTCAGGCAAGCCAACTTGCGACGCCAAGACCCGTGCCCGGCAGAGTCCAAATATATCCGGCGGCAAGGAGATATCTGGTGTATTAATAAGTTCATAAGGTACTAGACACAGAGAAGGCATATTTAACGAGCGGATGATGGAAAAACTTGACGATCTTATCCGGCATGTTCTGGAGCGATCGGAGGTGGCTTATGACTCGGGCCTTTA
>JAJZRF010000103.1 GCA_021847425.1 Deltaproteobacteria bacterium
GGTGCCGAAGTAGTTTGGGTCGGCCACCGTGTCCATGGCGGTTTTTTCGGTGATCCCCTTATGCTGGCGGAGCGCGAAATAGGTCTGGGCAAAGTCCTCGCGCAAGGGGGAGGTGGCCGGATCAATAATTTCGATGCCCGCCAGACTGAGGCCGAGATTGCTGGTCGTGCCCCGGATCTCTGCGGGGTCGCCCAGCAGGGTGATCTTCGCGACTCCGCGCCGGATAAGGATTTCGCTGGCCCGCAGGATGCGTTCCTCCGCGCCTTCGGGCAGGACGATGTGCTGGCGATGCTTCTGGGCCATCGCCACCAGATTGTATTCGAACATCATCGGCGTGACCCGCGTGGATTTCACCAGCGAGATCCGGCGTTCCAGCTCGGCCAGGTCGACGTGCGTCTCGAAAAGACCCAGGGCGGCGGCAATCTTGCGGTCGTTTTCCGGGGTGAGCATGGGGGGCACATTGCTGGCGTTCATGGCCGTGGTAAAGGTGTCGGTCTGGACGCTGACGATGGGCACTGTCCCCCGGTAGCTCAAGCCCTGGAGAAGCAGGGAGATCTGGGCGTCCGGGACGAAGCCGCCCGAGAGGAGCAGTCCGGCGATGCTCGGGTAGGTGCTGGAAAAGTTGGCGGCCAGGCTGCCGAGGATGATATCCGAACGGTCGCCCGGCGCGATGACCAGGTCGCCTTCCGCCAGATGGTCGAGAAAATGCGGCAGGTTCATGGCCGCCACCTTGAAGTCGGACACCTCGCGGTTCATCTCCTCCGGATCGCACATGAGGATCTGCGCATTCAGGGCTCTGGCGATTTCCCCCACGGTGGGCTTGCCCAGAAACGGCTCCTCCGGCAGGACATAGACCGGCCCTGCACCCTGGCCGGAGTCCCCAAGTTTTTTCCGCACCGTTTCCATGAGAGCGGGTTCCACCCGGTTGACCACGCTGGCCAGGATGGTGCAGCCCTTCTTGAGGAAGGATTCCTGGGCTACATGCAGGGCGTCGAGGATATCCTCCGGGGATTTGTCATGGCAGTTCAGCAGCAGCAGGATGGGGCAGCCCAGGTTGTTGACCACCTCGGCGTTGAACTCGAACTCAAAGGGCAGGGAAAGGCCGCTGAAATCGGTGCCCTCGCAGAGGAGAAAATCGCACTTGCTTTCCAGCTGTTTGTACTTGTCGAGAATGGTTTTGAGGATCTGGTCGGTGGACCCTTCGGCGGAAAGATGCTGCGCCTCGTCGTGGGACATGGCGAACAGTTCGTTGTAATCAAACGCCAGGCGGTAGCGGTTCTTGATCAGGAGCAGGTTATTGTCCGCCATGGCATGGGAGGGAATGATGGGGCGGAAATAGCCGACTCTGCGGATGCGACGGGATACCAGCTCCATGATGCCCAGGGCGACCACCGATTTGCCGCTCTGGGGTCCGATTGCCACGATATACGCGCTCTGTGCCATGGGATGTCCTTGTGGTGGTAGCTACTCAGGTGGATAGGCTGAAGACTGACGGCCGAAGGTTTTCAGTCTTCAGCCGTCGGTTTTCAAAATCACGCCTTTGGTTCCAGCAGAACCAGAATTTCAAGGTTGGCCGAGCCCGGAAACATATCCAAAGGGGCGATGCGCCGCACCGTGTAGCCGTTGGCCTGCCATTCCCTGAGGGAGGGCGGGATCTGATCCACCCCGCAGAAGATATGGAGCACCTTTTGCGGCTTCCTCCGGGCCAGCGAGGCGATTACCCCCGGCAGCGGCCCCTGGCGGGGCGGGTCAAGGAGAATTGTCTCGCCAGGCATGGGCGGCGGCAGCGTTTTTTCCAGATACCCCACGGTGATCCGGTGGGAAAGAAATTTGGCCTGACCGCCCCGTTTCTGGTTCAACCGGCTGTTGGCCTCGGCAGCCCGGATGGAAGGGCCTTCGCCGTCAACGGCCAGAACCTGCCGGTAAGCAGGGGCGAGAAAATGGCTGAACAACCCGTAGCCGCAGTACAGGTCGAGAAGCGATTGGTCCGGGGCGGGGGCCAGCAGCTCCTTGGCCCGCACCAGCATGGTTTCCACCATGGATTCGTTGATCTGGGAGAACGAGGTCGGATGGAACTGGTAGCGGCAGCCGCCGTAAGTTGCTCCCAGCTGGTCCGGGCCGAAGAGCTTCTTGAAGTGCAGGGTCTCCGCCGGGCGCTTGGCTTCCAGGTAATAGTCGGACTGGCTGGGGTCAAGGTAGACAAAGGCGGCGGTGACCGCGACGGGAAGCTTCTGGAGATGAGCGCTCAGCAGTTTCATTTTGCGGACCAGCGGCCCGTTCATCAGGTCCACATTGAAGATGACCGCCTGTTCCGTGTAGTTGCCGCGGATGATGAGATAGTTCAGATGCCCGGCGATGAGGCGGAAGGCAGGATCGCTCAATTTTTGCTGGAGAAAGCGGTAGATGACCTCGTGCTCCTTGGGCTCCAGCGGCGAGGCGGTGAAATACTGGCGGTTCTTGGGCAGGGCTGCCTTGTCCCCCAGCAGCAGATACAGGGTGGAGCCGTGGAGGAAGCCCTTGCGCTTTGAGGTGGTGCGGTAGCCCCGGGCCTTGGGGGAGCGGATTATCTGTTCCGGCAGGCCGGGCAGCCGGTGCTGTTTCCAGAAGGCGAGCAACCCCTGGTCTTTTACCTGAAGCTCCACAGAATAATCGAGATGGGCCAGGGGAGAGCTGTGCAGGACGGTCTGGGCATCCGGGGAAACCATCGCCGGGATGAGCGGCTTGAGAAAGCTGGCAAAGGAACGGTCGGTTGGCGCGGTGGGGGCCCAGAACGATTCCTCCTCGAAGGTATCCGCCTGCGGTTTCCCTCCGCTGGAAAGGGCGTGGCCGCGCGGAGAAGCTCCAGGCCGGGGAGGCTTTTTTCCAAAGGGGTATTCTTGCGGGGCTTTCCCCCTGCCGGTGGACGGGCGACCGGATGTCCTGGCAGGGGTGCGGGATGTTTCCTCTTCGAAATTCTCCGCATGTGTTTTCTTGAAGCCGGTGAAGGGTTTGGTGCGAGGGGAGGCGGTGGCTGGCCGGACCGTTTTTTTGCCGAAGGATTTTTCTGACGATGATTTTTTTTTGTCGCTGGATGGACGAGCAGGGGCAGAGGCCTTGGCCTGTTGGGCCGCGCTGCTGGGTTTTCGGGTTGGTATTTTTTTGCTTACGGACAAGGGGTCACCACGCAGAAAGAAGGAAAAGAAATAAAAAAATTATACACGCCAGCCGGTGATGCATAAAGGAAATTCGTCCCAAGTCCATGGGGGGCAAGGGAAACAGCCTTGTTTTTTCGTGGAAGCGATTTCTTTTGGCAGGGGCGGGGGAAGGCTGCTTGCGTTGAATCGGCGGTGCGGAACTTGCTGACAAACTGTGTTTTTTGGAGTATATACGCCTTTCCGTTTTCTATTCCTGGTGAACGATTACGGATTCCGGCCCGGAAAGCAGAGAGGAAAAAGGAACACATGAGCAGTATATTGGAGAAAGAAATCAAGCGGCGCCGGACCTTCGGCATCATCAGCCATCCCGATGCGGGCAAGACCACCCTCACCGAAAAGCTCCTGCTCTTTGGCGGGGCGATCCAGATGGCCGGGGCGGTCAAGTCGCGCAAAACCGACCACCACGCGGTCAGCGACTGGATGGCCATCGAGAAGGAGCGGGGCATCTCGGTGACCACCTCGGTGATGCAGTTCAATTACCGCGACTTCGAGGTCAACCTGCTGGACACCCCCGGCCATAAGGATTTTTCCGAGGATACCTACCGGGTGCTCACCGC
>JAJZRF010000047.1:0-16907 GCA_021847425.1 Deltaproteobacteria bacterium
TCCAGATAAGCTCGTTTTTCTCGTCTGCCCATGGCTGGTAACCTCCCGATCTCTTCGGTTACCAGCAATTTGAGGCAACGTACCCTTTTTTCCCCTCCGTTCGGTTACTTTTCTTTTGAGGCAATTCACTAAAGCAACAACATTCCCTTTTAGCCACTTAAAATGGTATAATTATTTTTTTGGTAGAACCTCAACAAAAGGAGATTCGATATGAAACATTTTCTCATTGCAGCGGCAATCGCCGCTGCCACTGTCACCACCCCGGCACTCGCCGCCGATGTTGGCGTGTCGGTCAGCGTAGGCCAACCCGGTTTCTATGGCCGTCTTGACATCGGCGACTTCCCGCAGCCACAAGTGATCTACGCTCAGCCGATAGTCATTGAGCGGGGGGTGCGGATGGACCGTCCGCCGATTTATCTGCGCGTACCCCCGGGTTATGCCAAACATTGGCGCAAGCACTGTCGCGAATACAACGCCTGCGGCGAGCGGGTCTTCTTTGTCCACGACGACTGGTACGAACGCGAGTATGTTCCTCGTTATCAGGAAAGACACCGTGATCGCCGGGATGACCGCCGTGACGAGGGCAGGAATGATGACCGTGGGAACGGTCGTGGAAACAACGGTCGCGGTCATGGTCGTGATCACGATCGTGATCGTTAAAGCCTTGGCGTAACACCTTTCCCGGACTCATGCTTTCGTAGTAACCAACCCTGCCAAAGCAGGGTTGGTTACTTGTACGTCCACGCACAAACGCAACAAGTAGTTTCCCTCCCCGGCCAGACTAATCGCGAAAGATGAAAAGCCCAACACTCAGTGTGCAGCCGATGGCATAAAGCAACCACGTTCGCGAAACGAAATAGGGGTACACCATCAGCGCCACGCCAATGGCCATTGGCTTCCAGAGCATATCCTTCTTCCCGTAGCGAAAGGCCAGAAAGCCGATGGTGCTGAAGATGAGGGCGGCAAAAAGTACGGCAGGTGCTGGCATGACGGTCGTCTCCTGCGTAGTCCGGTGAGGCCGGATTTCGCGGTATTTTTTCCATGACGCTTCGCCGGAATTCATGTTGATGGTGAACCAGGATGGTGTTTGTCCTTTAGAGATTGCAGCGCAAGTCAGCCATCAGAAAGGGACGGGGCTCAGCCTTGGCGGACTCGCTGTTAAAATTTTGTTCCAGCCCGGTTTTCAAAGCAGCCAGGAGGTCTTTGGTCGCGGAAATGAATTCAGGATCATGCCCAAGCCTGTTGATGGTGGCATGCAGGACAATTTTCTCCGGGTAAGGGGGATAACCGGTGGTCACGGTCCAGGCCAAGGCGTTGGGGCAGTCCGGCACGGAAAAACGTATACCGCCCATAACCTGTTCCAGCCGGAGGTGAAAACGCCCCCAGTGTCGGAAATAAATGACCCGGCCCAATTCCTCCGCTGCATCCACAGCCTCAATCTCCTTGCACAAGAAGGGCAGGCTGTCGATGGACACTCTGGTCCTGATCTCCTCCTGGGTTGTCAGAACGTCGGCGAACTCGAAAAATTCCATGATATTCTTAAATTTTTCCTTTCCCGTACCTGCATTTGAGAAACGCACAATTTCATGGACGTCCCCATAGCCTCATTGGCGCAATAATCGGTGAGTTCACAAGTCGGCTGCATTTTCCGTTAGACTGCTGTGCTACTTCATTATTTTGGACTTCAACCATTTATACGGGATGAGCATGGATACCCTTTTTTGGTAGGCGCGGTATTTCTCCCCAAATTCCCGTACCAGCTTTTTTTCTTCCAGGCAACCCCCTGTAATCACATAGGATGTAAGTATCGTATTCACAAGAATTGTAGAGATGTCCAGCTGCCTTGCCCAAATAAGGAGAATGGTTGCGAGATACCAGGGATGTCGCATGATACCCAGGACACCCGAAGTCTCCAACTCCCCGGCATCGGTTATTCCTTTGGCCGAGGTTCCTTCTCGTATCTGTTTAAAGCCCAGGAGTTGGGCTGCATCATAGCGGCTGGCTCCAAGGAAGAACAACAAAGCAGCTGTTCCCAGTAACAGAAACTGGAATATCCGCAGATACCCATCCCAACGGAATATCGGTTCGGTTCGCGCCGAAGATGCGTACAAGACAACGGGGATCAGGGTTAGAGCAGAGATCATGTTAAAAAAGAGTCGATAAAATCGAAAGGCGGGTCCCAGCCGTTTATGAAAATATTCTGTCACTGATACCGAGATCATTGCACTGTGCAAAAAGCACCAGGCAATAACAAGCACGGAAAGAATCACATATTTCATATAAGTTGTCGGTTTCAGGATCAGGGAAGATCGGAAACGTCTGCTAACCCACGGATATTCTTCGCCCTTCCAAGTTCTCTTGCGGATATGGGGGCAAAGGCGAGACGCTCCCCCTATTAATTGTTCCCTCCGAGGCGCCGTTTTGTTTAACGCGAGCGGGAATCCCTGACCGCCGCCAAAATATCCTCGGTCGTCGCCTTGGTTGTGATCCCTGGGATATCGAAAGGGGATTGGGATGATTTTTTGAGGACAAGGGAAAAGGTCTCTCCGCTCCTGCGTTTGATCAGCACCTCTTCGTTTTTGGCGGTATCGAGCACCTTGGAGAGGTGTTTGCGGGCATCAGAATAATTGTAAGCCTTCATGGTTCCATCTCCAGCAGCGTAATGCCAAGTTTGACGGCGATTTTTTTTAGGGCAGCATCCAAGGTGAACAGCGGGCTGTGGGTAGCCCGTGCGCACTCAAGAAAGTAGGCGTCATAGGCATATATCTTGTGCTGGCCCGCGATGGTCAACGCCTTGCGAATATCGATGCTGCGCAGTTCAACGGGAATTTTCTGTGTCTCGTCGTAGGCAGACAACCCTTCCTTGCGATTCAGCCGCCCCCTTTTGACCATAGCCGACAAGGCATTCCCGATTTCAAACGGCAAAATTTCCGGGGCTATGAGTTCGTGTCCGCACGTAATGGCGATGATTGCCTTTTTTTCAGGCTCGTTCAACGCGGTTGCCAAGAAGGTGTTGGTGTCGGCTACGATTTTCATCGTGTACAATTGTACATGTCGATTGTTGGCTTGTCAAAGCAAAAGAATGCGCGGCTGTTAGAGAAAAATTGCAGCTGGCTGCTCAGGCCGGAGCCAGATCAAAGGCTGCAGAAAAAAGCTTTTTGGTATATGGGTGGGAGGGGTTGGCAAAGAGTTGCGCCGCAGGGCCGGACTCGACAATGCGGCCATTCTGCATCACCGCCACCTCGTCGGCCATGGCCTTGATCACCCGCAGATCGTGGGAGATGAAGAAATAGGTGATGTTGTGCCTGGCCTGCAGGCTTTTGAGCAGCTCGATGATCTGGGCCTGGATGGTCATGTCCAGGGCGCTGGTGGGCTCGTCCAACACCAGGAAGCGGGGCTTGAGCACCACAGCCCTGGCAATGGCGATGCGCTGCCGCTGGCCGCCTGAAAACTCGTGGGGGTAGCGCTCGATCATCTCCGGCGCAAGGCCGACCTCGACCAGCGCCTCGGCCACCTGTTTTTTTCGCTCCTCCCGGTTGCCCAGACCATGCACGCTCAAGCCCTCGCCCACGATCTGGCCCACGTTGAGCCGGGGCGAAAGCGAGGAAAAGGGGTCCTGAAACACCACCTGCAGGTCGCGGCGCAGGGGCCGCCATTGGCTGTTGGAAAGGGTCAGCAGATCGCGCCCCTCATAAAGGAGGGTCCCCCGGCTGTTGACCAGCTTGAGCAAGCACATGCCCAGGGTGCTTTTCCCCGAGCCTGATTCGCCCACCACTCCGAAGGTGGTGCCCTGGTGGATGGCAAGGGTCACCTCGTCCACCGCCTTGATGGTGTTCACCGTGCGTCGAAAAAAACCGGCCTTGATCGGGAAATGGCAGGAAAGGTTGGTGGCGGTCAGGAGCGGGGGCGGGTTGTCCTTGGGGCAGGGCGCCTCGTGGGGCACGCTGTTGAGCAGATGGATGGTGTAGGGGTCCTGCGGATTGCGGAACACCTCCGCCGTGGGGCCGTTTTCCACGATTCGGCCCTCATGCATGATGTGGACCTGCTGGGCGATTTTTTCCACCATCTTGAGATCGTGGGTGATGAGCAGCAACGCCATGCCCAGCTCCTGCTGGATCTCCTTGATCAGGGCCAGGATCTGCGCCTGGATGGTGACATCCAGGGCGGTGGTCGGCTCATCGGCGATCAAGAGGTCCGGGCGGCAGGCCAGGGCCATGGCGATCATCACCCGCTGGCGCTGGCCGCCGGAGAGTTGGTGGGGGAAGCTGTTCAGCCGCTGGGCCGCGTCGGCAATCCCGCAACGCTCAAGGAGATTCCCAGCTTTCAGGGCCGCCTCTTTTTTCCCAAGACCCTGATGCAGCATCAATGGCTCCACCAACTGGGCGCCAATGGAGTAGACCGGATTGAGCGAGGTCATGGGCTCCTGAAAAATCATGGCGATCCGGTTGCCGCGAATGCCGCGCAACCGGCTTTCCGAGCAGGAAGCCAGATCCTCCCCATTGAAGAGGATTTCCCCCTCGATCTTGGCCGCGTCTTTTTCAAGAAGCCTCAGGATGGAAAGGGCGGTCACCGATTTGCCGGACCCGGACTCACCCACCAGGGCCGCGGTTTCTCCCGCTGCAATGGAGAAGGAGACCTTGTCCAGCACCGGCGCAAAGCCGCGGTCCGAATAAAAACCGGCGGAAAGATTTTTCAGCTCAAGCAGCATGGATCATCCTTTGTAAAATCTCCCTCACTCCCCCTTTGCAAAGGGGGAAGCGAAAAACAAACTCCCCCTCAAATCCATTTTTTGCAGAATCCCCCCTTTGAAAAAGGAGGGCGGGGGGGATTTTTTTAAATTATACCTTCCTCGGATCAAAGGTTTCCCGCAACGCTTCCCCGATAAAGATCAGCAGGATCAGGGTGCCGACCAGCACCCCGAAGGTCGTCAGGGAAAGCCACCACGCTTCGATGTTGTTTTTGCCCTGGGCCAGCAGTTCGCCCAGGCTCGGGGTGGGCGGCGGCACGCCGAGGCCCAGGAAATCGAGGCTGGTGAGGGCCAGGATCGAACCGCTCAGCCGGAAGGGCAGGAAGGTGATCACCGGGGTCATGCCGTTGGGGAGCAGGTGGCGGAACATGATGGTGATATTGCCCACGCCCAGCGCCTTGGCCGCCTTGACATAATCGAGGTTGCGGCCCTTAAGGAACTCGGCCCGCACGTAATCGGCCAGGCCCATCCAGCCGAAAATCGAGAGCAGGATCAGGAGCAGCAGGACGCTGGGCTTGAAGATCGAGGCAAAGATGATCAGCAGATACAGCTCCGGCATGGCGCTCCAGATCTCGATGAAGCGCTGCATGAACAGGTCGGTGCGTCCGCCGAAGTACCCCTGCACCGCCCCGGTGATGATGCCGATGACCGTGCCGATGAAGGTGAGGATAAAGGCGAAGATGACCGAAAGGCGAAAGCCGTAGAGCAGCCGGGCCAGGACATCGCGGCCCCGGTCATCGGTGCCCAGATAGTTTGCCCCGTCGGGCGGGGAGGGAACCGGTTGATGGAGCTGGAGGTTGATCGAGTCATAACTGTGCGGGTTGGGAGGGAAAAAGGCATGGTTCCCGCCGGTGGTGAGCCGTTGGCGGATAAAGGGGTCCTGGTAATCGGTCTCGGTCTCGAACACCCCGCCGAAGGTGGTTTCCGGGTACGTTTTAAGCAGAGGGAAATAGAAGTGCCCTTGGTAGGAGACCAGCAGCGGCTTGTCGTTGCTGAGGATCTCCGCGCCCAGGCTAAGGAGAAAGCAGACGGAAAAGATGATCAGGCTGTAATAGCCCCGCTTGTTCGCCTTGAATCGCCGCCAGCGCCGGGAGGAGAGTTTTTGAGGTTTCTGGTTCATGCTTAGCGGGATTCCACGCTTTCAAAGCTGATGCGCGGGTCAACCACCACATAGCTTAGGTCGGACAACAACCGGGAGATCAAGCCGATGATGGTGAAAAAATAGAGGGTGCCCAGCACCACCGGATAATCGCGGTTGAGAATGGATTCGTAGGCAAGCAAACCCATGCCGTCCAGGGAGAAGATGGTTTCAATGAGCAGGCTGCCGGTAAAAAAAGCGGTGATGAAGGAGCCGGGGAAACCGGTGATGATGGGGATGATGGCGTTGCGGAACACATGGTGGTACAGAACCTGATTTTCACTCAAGCCCTTGGCCCTGGCGGTGAGCACATACTGCTTGCGGATCTCTTCCAGAAAGCTGTTCTTGGTCAGCAGGGTCATCACCGCCAGGCTGCCCACCGCGCTGGAGAGCACGGGCAGGACCATGTGCCACAGGTAATCCGTCACCTTGGCGGCAAGCCCCAGCTCTGCCCAGTTGTCGGAGACCAGCCCTCGGAGCGGGAAGATGCTGAAAAAACTCCCGCCCCCGAAGAGGACTATGAGCACGATGGCCAGGACAAAGCCGGGGATGGCGTAGCCGATCAGGATGGCGGTGCTGGTGATGACATCGAAACGGGAACCATCCCGCACGGCCTTGGCAATCCCCAGTGGAATGCAGACCCCGTAAACGATGAGAAAAGACCATAACCCAAGGGACATGGAGACCGGCAGTTTGGAAATGACCAGGGAGGCCACGCTGTCATGGTGGTAATAGCTCTGGCCGAAATCAAAGACCAGATAGTTTTTCATCATGGAGAGGAAGCGTTCGACCGGCGGCTTGTCAAAGCCGTAGAGCTTGGTAAGTTGCGCCACCCGCTCCTCGTCGAGCCCCTTGTTGCCCTGGTACAGATCAGCGCTGCGGCTGGCGCGGACCTCGCCGCCGGCATGGTCCGCGCCCTGCAGCTGGGCGAGCATCCGCTCCACCGGTCCGCCCGGGACAAACTGGGTTACGGTAAAGGTGACCAGCATGATCCCGAAGATGGTGGGGATCATGAGCAGGAGACGTCTTACAATATAGGCCGCCATGTCACCCTCCGCAGGCCGCTTTCGCGCATCCGTTGTTTACATTTCAGAAATTGGGCCACTTTTTTTCGTTCCTGGCAAACGGTTACAACTGGGCAAGGGTTTCTTCGATTGCCAGGAAAAGCTCCTGCATGCGGAAGGGCTTGGCCAGATAGTTATCCATGCCGGCGTTGAGGCATTCTTCCTTGTAGCCCGGCAGGACATGGGCGGTAACGGCAATGATCGGCACATGTTTGCCGCTGTTTTTTTCAAGTTCCCGGATGATGGCCGTTGCCTCAAAACCGTTCATTCCCGGCATCTGGACGTCCATCAGGATGAGATCGACAGCTTCGCTCTGAAAGACGGCAACAGCCTCCTTGCCATCGGCGGTCATCTGCACGTGGTGGCCATGCATCTCAAGCATGAGGCGCAACAGCTTCTGATTTACCGGGTTGTCTTCCGCGATAAGAATATTCATGACGTTCCTCCTGGGTTGGCCGGTGGCCGCATCCGCGCTCTCCGCCGCCCTTGTCCCCATGGCTGTTGATTCCACTCCTTGCTTGGCCACCGGCAGGTCCATGTCCACAAAAAAAGTGCTTCCCTTGCCCGGTGCGCTTTTCATGCTGATTTTACCATGCATCAGTTCGATGAGCTGTTGGGAGATGGTCAGGCCAATCCCGAGATCAGCTGTTTTTCTGGCTGCATGGGACTCAACCTGCTTGAATGCCTTAAGCATGGCGGATTGCTGCGCCAGGGGGATGCCGCAGCCCGTGTCGGCCACCTCAAAACGGAGATGAATGATGTGTTCGTCGTTATTGGCTTTAAGGCCAAGAGGACGGACCCGCAGGGAGATATCTCCGTGTTCCGTGAACTTGATGGCATTGTCCAGCAGATTTTCCAGAATTTGGCAAATCCTGTCTTCATCCCCGACAACCGTGGTGGGCACCACCGCTGTTTCCTCACAAAAGAGCGCAATGCCTTTTGCCTTGGCGGCCGGTTCGTATTTCTGTTTCATTCTGCCGATAATGGCGTAGAGATCAAAGGGGAAAAGCGCGAGAGTCATGGCGCCCTTTTCAAGGCGGGAAAAATCGAGGATGCCGTTAATGAGTTGAAACAGATTATGACCGGCTTCCTTGATGGCCGCAACCTGAGGCTGATGTTTGCCGGACAGCTCGCCGCTTTCCAGCAGTTCGGCCATCCCCATGACGGTATTGAGCGGGGTTCTCAGCTCGTGGCTGATCTTGGCAAGGAATTCACTTTTGTGCTGGTCGGCAAGTTCGGCGTTCAGCCTGGCGGAGGTCTCGGCGGCAAGGGTTTGCTTTTCCCGGTTGCCTGCAAGGCCGAGTTTTTCCGTCATGGTGTTGAATGATTCGGCCAGCGCGCCGATTTCGTCATTGCCCGCGGCAACCCGTTGCTCAAAATTTCCTTTGGCTATGGCGGCGCTGGCCAGGACAAGCTTGTGGATGGGGGAAGTGATGGCCCGGGCGAGAAAAAAGGTGGAGATGCCAGCCAGGAGCAAAAGAGCAAGAAAAAGAAAGATGGAAAAATCGCGAAACAGGATGGGCATTGCGGTGTATTGCCGGGAAGGCAGCACCGACATCGCCAGCCAGGGGGTGTCCGGGATCAGGGTAACGGCAAAATAGCAATCCGCGCCATTAACCACGGCATGACGAATTTCTCCGCCGGGCTTTGCCGCGTCTTTGCTGAAAAGCTGGCTCAAGCCCTCATTCTTGATGACCAGCTGTTTCATTATGTTTTTTGGATCCGGATCAGCCAAGATCTTGCCGTCAGAGGCCACAACTCGACAGTACCCGTTTTTCATGGGAATATCGCCTCCGGCAAGGGTCACAACCTGGGACAGCTGCGTCTGGCCGAAAATCAAGCCGAGGAACTGGTCGTCAAGACAGTCTATTCTGGTGTAGGCAAATTGCAGGGTCGGGGCTTGCGAAATGGGGCTCAAGACAACTTCGCCGAGGATTGCCCGGTTCGGGGCGGCAAGGGATGCGCCGATCACCTTCTGGCCGGCGAGATTATCGAGTGGTTCGCCGACACGGCCGTTGACCAGGCGGAACGTCTGGTTTCCATCCTTGTCCACATAACTGAGAACCGGGAACTGTTCCTGATAGCGGGCAAGGTGGCTGGCAAGGAGGGGTTCCTGATTTTGCTGGGCATACAGGGCTATTTCCCTGGCTTCGGCAATGTCCTTGAGGGTGGCTCTGTATCGGGCAACCTTGGCTGCAACCTTCATGGCCGTTGACGAGGAAACAACCCGCAACAGGTCATCCTGGGTCTCGTTGTAAAGGCGGGTCATAAAAAAACAGCCGGCCAGAAAAATAACGCCGGAGGCGATGATGATCAGGACAAGCTGGCTGATAAAAATTTTCTTGAATATGGAGATGCGCATTGGTCAGATATTCTCATTCAACGGGGATGACGCCATTGTCCAGCATGAACTTTTCGGGCCAGAACCTTTGGCTTCTCGGGAAATTTCTGTTCTCCCGGTTGCCTAGGCAGGGAAGGAAAATAAAGGCCCGGCAAGGAGTGAGATGCGACTACCCATTTTTGTTATTTTACCCCACCCCCGGTCAATACGCTTTTAAAAAAAGGCTATCTGTGCTGCGGTTTTTCCGGCGCAAGCCACCAGGTCATCAGACCCTGAAAAGGCGAGTAATACAGGGGCAGCGTTTTCGGCCGGGCGAAAATGTTGCGATAGGCGATCCGGTGCTGGGCCAGATACCAGTTGGGCACCACATAATACCCGTACCAGAGAACCCGGTCCAGGGCCTTGCAGGCGGCGGCGAGTTCTTCCTGGGTTTGGGCGTAGATGATCCTGTCCACCAGAGCGTCCACGGCCGGATCCTTGATGCCGATAAGATTCCGGGAGCCTTTGCGGTCCGCCGAAGTCGAATACCAGTAATTACGCTGTTCATTGCCCGGGGATTGGGCCTGGCCGAAAACGTTGACCGTCATGTCGAAATCAAAATCATCCAGGCGGCGGATATACAGGGCCGGGTCGATGACCCGCGAATGGGCCACCACCCCGAGCCGCTTCAGATTGTTGATGTATGGTTCCATCACCCGCTCAAAACCGGAACCGACCAGCAGAATTTCAAATTCCAGCGGTTGGCCGCCCCTGCTGGTGAGGACCCCGTTCTTCAGGGACCAGCCCGCTTCATCCAGAAGTTTTTTTGCCTTGAGCAGGTTGGACCGCAGGCTGGCCGGCGGTTTTGTGCTGAACGGGGCGGGCGGCGTGGTGAACACCTCTTGGGGGATTTTCCCGCGAAAGGGCTCAAGATAGGAAAGCTCAAGGCCTGTGGGCACTCCTTTGGCGCTCATCTCCGAATTGCTGAAAAAGCTGTCGCAACGGGTGTATTGGCCGAAAAAGAGGGCACTGTTGGTCCATTCAAAATCAAAGGCCAGGGACAGGGCTTCACGGACCAGACGGTCCTTGAAGATAGGTTTGCGCAGATTAAAGATAAAGGCCTGCATCCCGGCGTTATTCTTGTTGGGCAGGGATTCCTTGACGAGTTCGCCGCTCTTGAACTTGGGGCCGACCAGATCGCGGGCCCATTGCTTGGCGATGTTAACCGACATGAAATCGAATTCTCCGGCCTTGAAGGCTTCCACCGCAACGACTTGATCCTTGTAGTATTTGTAGGTGATGGTGTCGAAGTTGAACATCCCCCGCCGCACATTGAGGTCCCTGGCCCAATAATGCGGATTTCTGGCATAGGTGATGGATTTGCCGGGGATGACCTCTTTAATCAGATAGGGGCCTGAGCCCACGGGCGGGGTCATGTCCGGAGCGTCAAAGGGATGGGTGGTGTAGAATTTTTTGGAGAAGACCGGAAGCTGGCTGGCGATCATGTGCAGTTCGCGATTGCGCTTGGCAAAATGAAACCGCACCCGGTGCGGGTCAAGAACCTCGGCGGAGGAGATGTCCTGAAAATAGATCTGGTACGAGGGGCTTGCCGCCGTACTTTTGAGGGTTTCCAGCGAAAACTTCACATCTTCCGGGGTGATGGGCGTGCCGTCGGAAAAGCGGGCCTCTTCATTGATGGTGAAGGTGACGGACAATTTGTCTTTCGCCACAACGATATCCTTGGCGATCAGGCCATAGGAGGCAAAAGGCTCATCCAGGCTCGGCACGGCAAGGGTTTCAAAAACCAGATCGTCAATGCCCGCGGGAGGAGTGCCCTTGAGGGTGTAGGGATTGAGCTTGTCATAGCTGCCCAGATCATACAGGACCAGATGGCCGCCTTTCTGCGCCTTATCCGAAGTGTAATCGAATTGCCTGAAGCCCGGAGGGTATTTTACCTTGCCGTCGATGCTGATCCCTTGGGCGCCAAGAGCAAAAGAGGGCAGGACGACAGCAAGGGCCAGGAGGAGGGAACAGAGGGTTTTCATTGAAGATTCCTAAAGCCGAGGCAGAGGCGCTCAGTGGCTTGTCTGTAAGCATAAAACACCAACCAAGACATTGGCAAGCATATTGGCGAGGATGGCAAGGACATTCATATCGTGCTGGGTAAAATGATCATCGCTTTTGTTCAGCGCTTCAAGCGCGCCGATGCACTCCCCGTTCACATGCAGGGGCACGGCGAGGATGGAGCGGGTTACAAAATCAATATTCTTGTCCATGCCGTTGTCAAAGCGGACGTCGGCGGTGACATTGCACACCCTTGCCGGCTGGCCGTTGCGGTAGACCCAGCCGGAGAGCCCTTTGTCCATGGCAATCCCCTTGCCGTAGACCGCGTTCTTTTTAGGGCCGGTGGGCAGGGCGACCAGCATCTCTTTTTCGTCGAGATCCGCGATGAGGATCGAGCTGGCTTCGCAGTCGAGGATTTCGTTGGCCATTTCCAGGACCACCCCGAGAATCCACGGTCCCTTGCAGATATTCTGCAACAGGATGGCGGCCTGGAGCAGAAAGTGCAGTTCCCGTGGAGAAAGGGACTCATACAGGGAGTCGGGCAGCATCTGGGCCAGCAATCCCTTGGCCAGTGATTTCGGCTCGACCGCCTGCATCTCCATAAGGATATCGCCCAGGCAGCGGCCCTCCTGGGAACGGATTGTGAACCAGGGCAGCAGGTGTTCACGGATCAGGGTATTAAAATTCTTAACAGAAGGGCCATTCTCCTGCGTGGACAGCGTCCGCTGTTTGGCCAGGGCGCTGGCAATCTGTTCGCTGGAGGCCAGCCCGAGATCGGTCAGGATGTCGCCAATGCGGCGCCAATGGGAGCGGACATCCATGAGATGATCGGAAAGATTGGCCGTGATGTTTTCCTGGTACGGATTTCTGCCGTCACCGAAAAAAATGGTCAGATAACGGTCCATGCGGCCAAGTTTTCCCAAGGTCGGTACGACGAACTGCTCGTAAAAGGCAATGGTGCCGTCCTTGATCTCCTGCACGGTCTTATAAACCTTGGTTCCGCTCTGGCTCAGGGTTTTGCTGTCTTCAAACTCGTAGACCTCCTTGAACTCGGCAAACAGGTCGTCGATGCGCTGAACATACCCAGTGTCCGCCATCTGGGCGACCAGATCGGCGGTGGCTACCATTTGCGCCAGGGCCTTCAGCCGAAGATCCTTGAACAGGGGGGCGAGGTCCGGCAATTTGGCATAGTCGGTGATGGAAATTATCCTGGTAATCGCCTCCACCTCCTCCGGGGGCCACTGTTTTTGCTTCAGATATTCCCGGGCAATCTCCATGCTCCGTTCGACATGAACCAGGGTGAATTTGCCGCCTGCCCCGGCCAGATCTCCTTTTTTCTTGATATAGCCGGAGTCGTGGAACAGGGCGGCAGCCATGCCCATCTGGAAATATTTCTTGTCCAGGGGTTGCGCCGTTTCCACTCTGTTCCAGCCGACAAGCATGCGGGCCGCGGCAAGGCAGACATCCAGGGAGTGGCTGAAATTATGGTAGGTGACGGCGCAGGCTTCATGGCTTGGCCAGTGACCGGCGTACAGATCGGCAACATCGGAAAAAAGCGCGGCAAGGCGGGGAGGAACCTCTCCGTATTCCTCGCGGGAGATGTCGAGGATCAACGCAACAGTATGCTCGGTGGCGGCCATATAAACAGGCGATTGCCGCTCGGGGGGGGGGCTGGGCTTCTTTCGTGCCATGTGTCTGCTGTATCCTGGAAGGAATTTTGCGCACCCAGGGGAACAATTCCCTGGCATGATGGTTTCCCTTGGCGAACAGGGGTCCGGAGAGGTGTGGCCCGGCAGCAAAAATATTCGGTTTCGATGCATGATATACAGCATGTAAACTCCGGTCAAATGCAAAGTATGAAAAAACAGGGTTTCCCTTTTGTTCCATGTATTTTTAGGACGAAACCTGTCATTTATCGTGGCTAAGGGTTGCCGGTATGTGGTAAAAAACTTTTTTACCGAGGATAAGGTTCTGTTAAAAAATATCCAGATAATCCCCCCCCGCACGGAGGCTCATGAACAATGGGTAAAACCATAGCTGAAAAGATTTTTGTTGCCCATCTGCGCGACACTCCCACCGCCGAAAATGTCATCCTCGATATCGACGTGGTCATGTGTCATGAAATCACCACGCCCATTGCCATCACCGATCTTGAGGCCCGCGGCATGGACCGGGTCTTTGACACCAGCAAGATCAAGGCGGTCATCGACCATGTGACGCCTGCCAAGGATTCCAAAACCGCTACCCAGGGCAAGATCCTCCGCGACTGGGCGCGGCGGCACAAGATCCTGGATTTTTTCGACATCGGGGCCAACGGCGTCTGCCATGCGCTCTTCCCGGAAAAGGGCTTTATCCGCCCAGGCAACACCGTGATCATGGGTGATTCGCATACCTGCACCCACGGGGCCTTCGGCGCCTTTGCCGCGGGTGTGGGCACCACCGATCTGGAGGTGGGAATCTTGAAGGGGGTCTGCTCCTTCCGCACCCCGGAAACCATGCGGATCACCATCACCGGCAATCTGCAGGACGGCGTGTCCGCCAAGGACGTGATCCTGTTCATCATCAGAGAACTGACGGTGAACGGGGCCACCGACAAGGTCATGGAATTTGTCGGCCCGGTGGTGGACGCCTTGAGCATGGAAGCGCGGATGACCCTGTGCAATATGGCCATAGAGGCAGGGGCTACCTGCGGCATCTGTCTGCCGGACCGGGTGACGGCCAAATACCTCTGGCCGTTTATCAAGGATCAGTATGCCTCCATTGATCTGGCGGTGGAGGATTTCAGCAAATGGCATTCCGACCCTGACGCGGCCTATGCCCAGGAATTGACCATCGACGTGTCCAAACTTGCGCCCCAAGTGACTTTCGGCTACAAGCCCGACGAGGTGAAAGACGTCACCGAGATGGAGGGCACCCCGGTGGATCAGGTGTATATCGGTTCCTGCACCAATGGCCGCATCGAGGATCTCCGGGCCGCCTCCCGCATCCTGAAAGGGAGAAAGATTGCCGTCAATGTGCGCGGTATTCTCTCTCCGGCTACTCCCAAGGTGTATTCCCAGGCTCTGGAAGAGGGGCTTATCGCCATCTTCATGGAGGCGGGCTTTTGCGTTACCAACCCCACCTGCGGGGCCTGTCTGGGCATGAGCAACGGGGTTTTGGCCGAAGGGGAGATCTGCGCCTCCACCACCAACCGGAATTTCAATGGCCGGATGGGCAAGGGCGGCATCGTTCACCTGATGAGCCCGCTCACCGCTGCAGCCACCGCGGTGCAGGGACATATCACCGATCCGCGGAACCTCCTGTAAGAACATCAGAATCCAACATCAATGGAGTGAACGATAATGAAAAAGTTTGGCGGCAAGGCGCTGTTTCTTGACAGAAACGATATCAACACCGACGAGATCATCCCGGCCAAATACCTGACCGAAAATACCAAGATGGCCCTGCAGCCCTTTATCCTGGAAGACCTCAAGCTCGGAGGCTTTGACCCGCGCAAGGACATCGAGGGCAAGGGGGTTATCATCACCCGGGCCAATTTCGGCTGCGGCTCCTCCCGCGAGCACGCGGTCTGGGTGTTTGAGGTCAACGATATCAACGTGGTCATCGCCGAAAGTTTTGCCCGCATTTTCCGGCAGAACATGTACAATTGCGGCATGCTGGCCATTGAGTTGCCGAAAGAGGATATCGAAACCCTTTTTAGTCTGGGTGAGGCGGTGAGGATTGGTGTTGATCTGGCGGCCTGCACGCTCACTGCCCAAGGTGACAAGAAGGCCGTTATTCCTTTCAGGTTGAATGAATTTGACAAAAAACTCGTTGAAGCAGGCGGTTGGCTCGCCTATGCTGATAAAAACTATTAGATTTTGACGGGGAGATTGCCCCCCAGAATGCCGGTATGGGGCAGTGGCCCTGTAACCGGCATTTTTTTGTGGAGACGCCGATGACCAAATCCGTGGTGCTCACGGTTGAAAAGATAATCAAAGGAGGGCTTGGGCTAGGACGGTTGGCGGATGGCCAAGTGGTCATGGTGCCCCGCGTGCTGCCTGGGGAACGGGTGCGGGTTCGCCTGCGCCGTCGCCACAAGCAATATCAGGAAGCGGACCTATTGGAAGTGCTCCAGCCTTCGGACCAGCGGGTAACCCCTGTTTGCCCGGTATACGACGCCTGCGGCGGCTGCGATTTCCAGCACGCGGCTTACGGCGAACAGCTTCGTTTGAAAAACGGAATCCTGGCCGAGACGCTCTGCCGGGCCGGGTTATGCCGGGAGGATGAGCTTTCCACCCTGATGGGAGCGGTCCTGGCCTCGCCCAACACATTAGGCTATCGGCAGCGGATCAGGTTGCAGGTGGCGCAGGGGCGGGCGGGGTATTTCGGTCGTCAGAGCCACAGCCTAACGCCTGTTTCCCGATGCCCCTTGGCCGGTGAGATCATCAACTCGGTGTTTGCCGATCTTTCAGCCAACAAGCAGTTTAACAGCCTCCTGCCCATGGCTTCGGCCATCGAGCTTCTCGAAAACCCCGGCCACGGCTCGGTCATCCTGCTCATTCATTACACCAGAAAAACCCGGCCTGCCGATCATCAGGCAGCCCGGCTTCTTTGCCAGGCCCTGCCTCTGTTGGAGGCGGTCATTTTCAGCGCGGCAGATCAGGCCAAGGGTCCGTGTTTCACCGACCAAGGCGAGATTCCCCCAGGCGGATTGTTTGTAGAATTTTCTCTTCCTGCCGAGCTGTGCGGTCGACCATTCACCCTTGGTCTGGAACCGGGGGGTTTCTGTCAGGTCAATCTCGATCAAAACGAAAACTGCATCAGCCTGTTGCTGGACTGGACACGGGAGACAAAGCCGGGAAAGATGCTGGATCTGTTCTGCGGCATGGGCAATTTTTCTCTGCCCTTGGCCATGCGGGGATGGGAAGTGACCGGGATGGACATGCAGCGCTCCACCATCCGCAGCGCCGTACGCAATGCCGAGGGTGTCGGGCTTGCCGGAGGCTGCAGCTTCCGGCAGGAAAACGCCATGAAGGCGGCCGAACGTCTGCTGTCCGAAAAGACGACCTTTGACTGCATCCTGCTTGACCCACCCCGTTCCGGCTGCGCCGAACTCATCCCCCTGCTGCCCGGCCTTGCCGCCCGGCAGATCATCTACATCTCCTGCGACCCGGCCACCCTGGTCCGCGATTTGACCTGGCTTACCCGGGCCGACTACCGGCTGCTCGAAATCCGCATGGTGGATATGTTTCCCCAGACTGCCCATCAGGAAACCATGGTGCGTCTGGAGCGGAAATAGGGGGGCAGGAGAGCAAAAAAAAAACGCCAACATGGTGGGACATGGCAGAAAGAGCGAGCGATGGACAAAATGGAGTGATAGCCAGAAAATATTCCTAATAATATCATGCAGTATGATGCACAAAAAAATACCGATGCGACAATTTGCCACATTTACAAAAAACAGTCCTATGGTAAGAAGCTTTAATATTTTTTTTCCTTGTTGCGGTTCACCGGATGGGCTTCCCCTCCTTTCCCCTCAAGCGGCTCCTTAAGAGGAAAAGAGTTTCCATCCGGTGAACGATTTTTAGGGGG
>JAJZRF010000047.1:17007-20158 GCA_021847425.1 Deltaproteobacteria bacterium
CCTATGGTAAGAAGCTTTAATATTTTTTTTCCTTGTTGCGGTTCACCGGATGGGCTTCCCCTCCTTTCCCCTCAAGCGGCTCCTTAAGAGGAAAAGAGTTTCCATCCGGTGAACGATTTTTAGGGGGGCTGCCATTCTTCCCCTTGGAATTCGTGGATTATGATGTGAAATGGCGATTGCGTTAATGCATCTATCCAGTGGAAACCACTGATAGTTTTTATCTCACGATCAAACCAACGCTGGGTTATTGTTCATGGAGACTGCAACCGCAGAGACAGTATTGCTCCCGGAGGTTTATCGTTTTCTTGCCCAATCCATGCGTTATCCTGAACCGTCCTGGTTCAATGACGCATATTTCAAAGTCCTTTTTTCCCTTCTCACTGAACTCGGCTGGGATTCGGAACTCCAGGAACTTGGCCCCGCACAGCAAAACGTTTCTGATTTCATAACTGAACTTTGCGTTGATCATACCAGATTGTTCATCAATGCGGTTCCCCATGTCATTGCCCCTCCATATGGCTCGGTCTATTTAAGCGCTGACGCTTCCCTCTATGGCCCAAGCACAGACCTGACCAAGAATTTCTACCAGGAAAAAGGGCTTGAATTGGCCTCCCTGTCCGAGATTCCGGACCATCTGGTATGTGAACTGGATTTTCTGGCACTGCTTGCTGAACAGGATCGGACTGATGATGAAAAGCTATTTTTACGGACGTTGTTCAGGCCCTGGTTTGTTATTTTCCGGGACATTGTCATAAAGCAGTCTGGATTACCGTTTTATAGAGTTATTGTAAAACTGATTGATTTTTTTACTGATTATGAATCATGAGTCGGTGTCAACGTGTATTGCGTCCCGCCGATTTACAGTTATGAAAGCTGTTTTTGAAAAAAGGTTCATGTCTTAAACCTAATCAGGTGTATGCCTAAACCAGATTCCGAAGGAGATTATTTATGAACAGAAGAGATTTTTTGAAACGTTCCTCGGCAACGTGCGTGGCGTTGGCAGCCTTGGAGATGGAGGGCGGAAACCTATTCCGTCCGGCACAGGCCGCCGCCGCTGGCACCCAATTAGCAGGGAGCATTGGCGCGAAGGACGTGACTTCTGTCTGCGAAATGTGTTTCTGGCGGTGTCCCATTGTCGCCAAAGTCAAAGACGGCAAGGTTGTCAAAATTGAAGGAAATCCGAAAAGTCCGTCCAATGGCCGGAGAGTTTGCGCCCGTGGTAATTCCGGGGTGCAGCTGCTTTATGATCCGGACCGGGTGAAGTATCCCATGAAACGCATGGGCGAGCGCGGCGAAGGCAAATGGGCCCGGATTTCCTGGGATGAGGCATTGGGCGAGATTGCCCATAACATGGAAGAGGTCAAGAAAAAATACGGCCCCCATGCCATGGCATATTTTGACCACGGCGCATCCGCTGAAAACATGCGCGAGGTTTTCAAAGGCATGGGCACGGAGAATACCACCAGCGAGCCCGCCTTTTTCCAATGCGTCGGACCTGCGGCTCTGGCCTATCTGGAAACGGTCGGCTACATCGCCACCGGCACCAGGCAATATACTGATATGGCAAACTCCAAGGCCATGTTGCTGGTCGCTTCCCATATCGGTGAAAATGTCCATGTTTCCCATGTGCACGAGTATGTTGAAGGACTCGCCAAGGGCTCCAAGCTGGTGGTGGTTGATCCGCGGTTTTCAGCGCCGGCCAACAAGGCGGACATTTATTTGCCCATCCGGCCGGGCACCGATACCGCGCTCATGCTCGCCTGGATCAACTATGTGATCAAGAATAATCTGTATGACAAAAAGTTTGTTCAAGAGAACTGTGAGGGCTTTGCCAATCTCAAGGATGCGGTTAAAGACCACTCCATGGAATGGGCCGCAAAAATATGTGATCTGAAGGTCGAGGATATGAAGGCAGCCATTCATGTTCTGGCCAAGGCCAGCCCCCATGTCACCATCCATCCGGGCCGCCACGCAACCTGGTACGGCAAGGGTGATGTGGGACGGCATCAGTGTCAGGCGATTCTGGCCTCTCTTTTCGGTGCGGTCGGCGTGCCCGGTGGGCTCTATTTCCCGACCCCGGTAAAAATCGGCAAGGCCGAATGCCCCGAGGTCGAGGTGGTGGATTTCAAGGAGCCGGCAACATCTCTCAAAGAAGGGAAATACCCCTTTTCCCCGGCCTTCGGCACCGTCACCAGCGACATCATCCAGGCCATTATCACGGAAAAGCCCTATCCGGTAAAACTGCTGGGGGTCAACGGCGTCAACATCATCCAGACGCTTCCCAACCCCTATGAGACCATGAAAGCCATCAAGAAACTCGATTTTATTTTCTGCGAGGAAATGATGGCCGGCGAAACCGCCATGTGGTCCGATATTGTGCTGCCGGGCGCGGTTTACCTTGAGCGCTATGACGGCGTTTACACCTATGACGGCCTGACCCCGTATCTTACGTTGCGGCAGCCGGCTGTGCCCCCCATGTACGAGGCGAAATCGCCGTACTGGATCGCCCAGAATCTTGCCAAGCGTCTCAATCTCAAGGGATTGTCCTGCAAGGATGAAGAAGAATTCATCAATGAAGAACTGAAAGGCGCTGGTCTTACCATTGCCGAACTGAATAAAAAGGGCGGCTTGGTTACCTATCCGGCCAATCCGTATCGCAAAGGCAAAGAGTTGAAGATTGGCACCGAATCCGGCAAGATCAACCTGTCTGTTGGCGCCTTTGCCGACGAAAAATTGGATGCCATTCCCAAATTCATGCCGACTCCCGCACCTCCCAAAGGGTATACCCGTTTGATCTACGGGCGTTCTCCAGTGCATACCTTTACTCGTACCATGAATAACGCATGGCTCCATAACGAAGAGCCGGAAAACCATCTCTGGCTCAATGACGAGGTGGCTGGCAAACTGGGCATCAAGAATGACGAAGAGGTCGTGCTTGAAAACCAGGACGGCAAGCGTTCCAATCCCGTAAAGGTATTGGTAACCCCGGGCATCAGGCCCGACGCCGTTTATATGCCGCATGGTTTTGGCAGCATATCGCCTCTTCTTACCCGAGCCTTTAAAAAGGGCGCTGCCGATGGTTTTATGATGACCAATACGGTTGAGGACCCGTTTATGGGGGCCACCAGCAAGCGGACCAACTTTGTCAGAA
>JAJZRF010000048.1 GCA_021847425.1 Deltaproteobacteria bacterium
GCTATGATTTCGGCATGAACACGTGGGGCGGCTTTTCCCAGTACATCCGGGTGCCGGCCAAATGGGTCATGCCCCTGCCCGCCGGCCTTTCCCTGCGGGAAAGCATGATCTACGGCACCGCCGGTTTTACCGCGGCCCAATCCGTTGACCGGTTGCAGCGCCACCCGGTTTTGCCGGAACAGGGCAAGATCCTGGTCACCGGCGCCACCGGCGGCGTGGGCAGCATGGCCGTGGCCATGCTTTCCTTAAGCGGTTTTTCCGTTACCGCCGCAACCGGAAAACCGGAACAGGTTCAATTTTTACGCGACCTGGGCGCCCAGGACATTGTCTCGCGGGAAAACAGCATCGACCGCAGCAATCGAATGCTGCTCAAGGAAAAATGGGCAGGGGTGATCGATACGGTGGGGGGCGAGATGCTGGCCACGGCCATCAAGTCCACCCGCTATGGCGGCGCGGTCACCTGTTGCGGCAATGTTGCCTCTCCGGACCTGCCCCTGAACGTCTACCCCTTTATTCTGCGGGGGGTGAGCCTTCTTGGCATTGACAGCGCCGAATGTCCCATGGCGGTCCGCATCCCCATCTGGCAAAAAATCGCCACCACCTGGCGGTTGCCAAACCTGGAAAGTCTTGCCACGGAAATTTCGCTCAAGGAGCTTGACCAGCAGATCGAATATATTCTACAAGGAAAGCAGAAGGGACGGGTGATCCTCAATCTTGATGCCTGACTCCCGCCTTGCTCCTTACCTTCCTAAAGGGGATCGCCATGCGTCTCAACACGACCATCCTGCTCGCCCTTGTTCTCTGCCTCGCCTCGGGGTGCTCCGGCATGCTGCCCGTGGCAAAAACCAAGGACGAATCCCGGTGGGAGAGCTTTGAGCAGGTCAAGGCATCCTTTGACCTGATAATCCCCCTTGAAACCACAAAGGCAGAGCTGCAGAAGCTTGGCTTCGACCCGTACCAGACCTCGAATATCCAGATTCTCAATTACCTGGCCATCATCAACAAATTCATGCCCAACGCCAGCATCACCATGGCCGACCTGCCTCCCGCCCTCCGGGGCTGCATGGAGGCCAAGGATTCCTGTGTCGCCTATGATCTGAAGATCCAAGACATCAAGAGCCAACGGCAGGGGAATCTCTTCCTCGATCTCCTGCGCTTCAAGCGCCGAGCCCACCAGACCGGCTGGCGCTTTTCCGCCTTCATTGTCCTGGTGGACGATGTGGTGGTGTACAAACTCTGGGACGGCCAGCCTCGCATTGAAGAAGACAGGTTCAGGAAAAACCCCCTCGGCCCCCTGCAGGAACCTGCGGACATTGTCACGGATCCTGCGGTGGTCACCACCTTCTAGCCGCCCCGCACGCCAGGACATGCTCCAAAAGGGGCATAAAAAAAATCGGGGAAAATTCGGAAATCCCTTGGAGGAAAAAGAATGAAGATCATCGAATGGAACGAAAAATTCTCGGTGGGGATCAGAGAAATCGACGACCAGCACAGGGTGCTGGTGGATATCCTTGACGAGCTGTACTATGCCATGCTTAAGGCCAGGGGAAACGAGGTGATCGAAACCACCCTGGCAAAATTGGTCCAGTACACCAAAACCCATTTTGCCACGGAGGAACTTCTCTTCAAAAAACACAGCTATCCCGAAGAAAAAGCCCACAAGGCGGAACACGACGCCATGCTCAAGAAGGTCGCCGCCTTCCGGAAAGACTTTGAAAACGGGAAGTTGATCGGCGTGGATCTGATGCACTTTTTAAACAAATGGTTCGTGGAACACCTGCAAACCACGGATTACCGCTATGTGAACTTCTTCAGGGGAATCGGCGTATCCACGCTTCCCTGAACCCGCCTGGCTTTGTGTTCAGACCACCCCCAACCCCCGGAGCATGGCGGCAAAGTCACGCTGCTCAAGCCGGGTCAGACCTGCCTGGCCGGCCAGTGCCAGCGCCTGGCGGTACTCTTCCGGCCGCAGCATGCGGTCAAGGGGCGGGAAGTTCATGGCCTGGCCGCAGGGACGGTACTGATCCATCACATTGACATAGGTGCAAGGCGAGAGCTCCCTGGCTAGAAAGCCAAAAATCTCGCGGCTCTCATCCAGCCCCTCCGGCATGACCAGATGGCGCACCAGAAGTCCGCGCTCGGCAAGCCCCTCCCCATTGATCAGCAAATCTCCCACCTGGCGGTGCATCTCGCCGATGGCCTGCCGGGCCCTCTCCGGGTAATCCGCCGCCTTGGCAAAGCGGGCGGCGCTGGTACTTGACCAGAACTTGAAATCCGGCATGTAGATGTCGATTATTCCGTCAAGGAGCCGGAGGGTTTCCACCTCGTCGTAGCCGCCGGTATTGTATACCAACGGCACGGAGAGCCCTGTCTCGACGGCGAGAGGCAGGGCTTCCAGGATCTGCGCCACCACATGGCTGGGCGTCACCAGGTTGATGTTGTGGCAGCCCTGCCGGCCGAGGCGCACCATCATTGCGGCAAGTTCCGCCGCGGAGACCTCCTCCCCTTCTCCCAGATGGCTTATCTCGTAGTTCTGACAGAAGACGCAGCCGAGATTGCAGTTGGCAAAAAAGATGGTGCCGGAGCCTCCTTGCCCAACCAGGGGCGCTTCCTCGCCGAAATGGGGATGATGGGCCCCGACCGCTGCCAGCCTGCCGGTGCGGCAGAATCCCTGCTCCCCGGCCAACCGGTTCGCGCCGCAGCGGTGGGGACAGAGATCGCAGGCACACAGGCGCGCCAGGGCCGCATCCCTCCGCCGGAGCAGTTCGCCGCTGGCGTGGAGGGCAAGATATCCTGGCACGAAAGACATTTCAAACATCTCCCTAATTAGCTCGGGCACCGAGGATGGAGGCGCCGGCAAGCACGGAGTTGCCGGGCATTTCACGAGGCCTCGCGCTGATCCAGCTTGATGATGAGGGACAGGGCATTCTCGGAGTCAGGGTTTTGCCGGAGAACATGGTAAAGATGGCTGCGGGCACCCTGGTAATCTTTCATATCGACCAGCAGCACCGCATAGTTGTAGTTGAGTGATTCGTCATCGGGGGCGATCTCCAAGGCCCGCCTGTAGTATTTCTTGGCCCGTTCATGCTCCTTGCGCCGCCGGCAGACAATGCCCATCTGGTTTAAAAGAACAATGTCTCCCATGTCGTCGCCCATGCTCCGCTGCATGATCGCCTCGGCCTCCGTGTCCATGCCGAAATCCAGACAGGCATCGATATACTTATGGGGCAGCTTCGCCTTCTTTTTGAAAAGCTTCAGCGCCCTGGCCAGGGAGTCTTTTGCCGCAGCGGTGTTGCCCACGGCATTGAGCTGCATGGCAAGATCCATATGCCGATCCGGGGTGTTGGGAGAGACCTCGATCGCTTTTTTGAGCACGTCCATGGCGCTGGCGTGATCGCCCCTGTGCTGATAAACCCGGGCAAGCCCGTCCAAAGACTTGACATAAAGGTCGTTGCTGGACTCCTTGCAGAGCTTGTAATTTTCCTCAGCCTCGCCCATCCTGCCGACTTTCTCCATCGCCTGGGCAAGATGGAAATAGGTAGCGGACTGCTTTGGCTGCAGATTTCTGGCTTCTTCCAGGTATTGGATGGCAATCTCGTGGTGCCCTTCGCGCAGGTTTTTTTTGCCATTGAACAGGGCGCGGTGGTACGGATCGGGATCGTAGGCCTTTTTAATGGCCGAGTAGATCTTCTGCCGGAGGACCACCTCGGTGACAGGCTTGACCAGATAAGCGTCGATGTGCTCCTCGGTCACGGACATGATCCGGTCCATGTCATCGACACAGGTGATCATGATGAACGGCAGATGCCAATATTCTGCCGAATTCCTGATCCGCTGGAGCAGTTGCAACCCATCCTCCTCCGGCATGAGCATATCCGAGAGAACGATGCCGATCCGTGCTTCTGCGGAGCGGATCACTTCCCAGGCCTCCTTGCCGTTTCTGGCCGTGACGACACTCTGATAACCGATATTGGCCAACATATTCACGATCATGGTGAGCGTGGAGAGGTTGTCTTCGACAACGAGGCAGGTGTAATTCTTGCAGTTCAAATCAATTCCTTCAGAAAAGAGCCGATATCCATGGTTGCCTGATGCAGAACCCGTTTTTCCCCGTGACGGAAACCCCATTGTCAATGGAATGCGGTTAAAAGTCAAGAATTCCAAGACCAGGGGGAATCGCACGGATCATACAGCCTGAAACCGCCCTTACGCTGAGCCGGAATGGCCTGAGAAATCAGGAGGTCGCAAGGCCGGAAGGCCTTACGACCCAGAAGTGCCAGGAAAGTCAAAAAAATATTGCGCTTGCCTTGATCTTCCTGTAATAAGAATTATTATCAACTCAGGAGGAACATCATGTCGCAACTCAACAATCACCACCTGCGGATTACCAAGCAACGCCAGATCATTCTTGATGAGCTGTGCAGCGTGACCTCGCACCCCACCGCCGATGTGCTCTACCAGATGGTGCGCAAGCGGCTGCCGAAAATCAGCCTGGGCACGGTCTACCGCAATCTTGAAATTATGTCGGCGTGCGGGATCATTCAAAAACTGGATATCGGCGGCACCCAGAAGCGTTTCGACGGCGCAGCCCATGTTCATTACCATGTGCGCTGCAGCCAGTGCGGCCGGGTTGACGACCTCGACCTTCCCCCGGATTTCAATGTGGAAAAGGCGGCGGGCAAGTTGACCAGCTTCAAGATTCTCCGGCACCGCCTGGAATTCACCGGCATCTGCCCGGAATGCCAGCGCTGATTTCCGCGAGGTCTGGTTTTTTCCACACAGACCAGCGCGAAACATGTACAATACAAAAAAAATCCACCCACTTTTCCAATACCATCATCGCGTTCCAAGCAGGAGGTTTTCCACATGGGCTCTTTAAAAGGCACCCGGACAGAAAAAAACATCCTCACCGCCTTTGCCGGCGAATCCCAGGCCCGCAACAGGTACACCTATTTTGCCTCCCAGGCCAAGAAAGATGGCTTTGTCCAGATCTCCGACATCTTCACCGAAACGGCCAACCAGGAAAAAGAACACGCCAAACGACTGTTCAAGATGCTGGAGGGCGGAGAGGTGCAGATAACCGCCAGCTTTCCCGCCGGGGTTGTCGGCACCACCCTGGAAAATCTCGGCGAGGCCGCGGCTGGAGAAAACTACGAGCAAACCACCATGTACCCGGAATTTGCCAAGATTGCCCGGGAAGAGGGTTTTCCTGACATCGCCGGGGTATTCATGGCCATTGCCGTGGCGGAAAAACAGCACGAAAAACGCTACCGGGCCCTCATGGCCAACATCGAGAAGGGCCGGGTTTTCAAGAAAGACGCCAAGGTGACCTGGCGGTGTCGCAACTGCGGCTATCTCCATGAGGGCAACGAGGCCCCGGAGAAATGCCTGGCCTGCGCGCACCCCCGTGATCACTTTGAACTGAATGGCGAAAACTGGTAACCAAGGAGAACCGTTATGACTGAAAAACTGCAAGTGTACAAATGTGACGTATGCGGCAATATGGTTGAAGTTGTGCACAGCGGCGTGGGCGAGCTCGTCTGCTGCGGCCAGCCCATGACCCGGCAAACCGAAAACACCGTTGATGCCTCAAAGGAAAAGCATGTGCCGGTCATCGAGAAGGTGGCGGGCGGCTACAAGGTGAAGGTCGGGGCGGTTGCCCATCCCATGGAGGAGAAGCATTATATCGAATGGATCGAACTCATCGCCGGGAACAAGGCCTATCGCCAGTTCCTCAAACCCGGCGATGTGCCGGAAGCCTTCTTCGCCACGGACGCGACCTCCGTCAGCGCCCGCGAATTCTGCAATCTCCACGGGCTCTGGAAGGCATGATATGCTGAGCAAAACCATGGAAAAGGCTCTCAATGAGCAGATAAACGCGGAATTTTATTCCTCCTACATGTACCTGTCCATGTCCACCTATTTCGACTCCGTCGGGTTGCCCGGCGCAGCCCAGTGGATGCGCGCCCAGACCCAGGAGGAATGGTTCCACGGCATGAAGTTCTTCGGCTATGTCAATGAACGGGGCGGCCGCGTGGCGCTCAAGGCCATCAAGCAGCCCCCGGTTGACTGGAAGTCGACCCTGCATGTTTTCCAGGAGATTCTCAGCCATGAGCAGAAGGTGACAGGGCTGATCAACAACCTGATCAATCTGGCTCTGGAAGAGAAGGACCATGCCACCAACATCTTTTTGCAATGGTTTATCTCCGAGCAGGTCGAGGAGGAGGCCAATGTCGGCGCGGTGCTCGACAAGCTCAAGCTCATCGGCAAGGACACCACCGCCTTGTTCTCCCTGGATGCGGTGCTGGGCCAACGGGTCTTCACCCCGCCTCCGGCAACGGGGAAGTAGCGGCGCTCTTGCTTGCGGACAAAAACGCAAGGGCGGTTAGATAAAGGCAAACCCATGCCGGCCGGAAACGGCCGGCGGTTTTTTTTACGAATGAGGACGACATGGCTGCGATAGAAATTAAAAAAGATATCTACTGGGTTGGCGCCGTGGACTGGAACATCCGCGACTTCCACGGGTATTCCACGGAAAAAGGCACTAGCTACAACGCCTATCTGGTCAAGGACGAGAAGATTGCCCTGTTCGACACCGTGAAAAAAGAGGTGAAGGGCGACCTGCTCCACCATCTCCACCAGGTTCTGGGAGACCTGAGCAAGATTGACTATATCATCGTCAATCATGTGGAGATGGACCATTCCGGCTCCCTGCCTGAGCTGATCGACATCATCAAGCCGGAAAAGATCTTCTGCTCGCCCATGGGCAAAAAAGCCCTGATCGAACATTTCCACCGGGAAGACTGGCCTTTCGAGGTCGTGGCCACCGGGGATTCCATCAGCCTCGGCAAAAGGACGGTGCAGTTTCTGGAAACCAAGATGCTGCACTGGCCGGACAGCATGTTCTCCTACATCCCGGAGGACAAGCTGCTCATATCGAGCGACGCCTTCGGGCACCACTGGGCCACCTCGGAACGGTTCGACGACGAGGTGGACCCCCACGAACTCATGGTGCACGGGGCCAAGTATTATGCCAACATCCTCATGATCTTCTCGCCCATCGTCCAGAAACTGCTCGCTCAGGTCGCGGAGATGGGTTTAAAAATCGAGATGATCGCCCCGGACCATGGCGTAATCTGGCGCTCCTCGCCGCAGACCATCATTGACGCCTACGGCCGCTGGAGCCGGGGCGAGACAAAGAACAAGGCCGTCATCATCTACGACACCATGTGGCACAGCACCGAAAAAATGGCCAAAGCCTTGATGAACAGCCTGCTGCGCGAGGGGATTACCCATGTGAAAATGCTGCACGCCCGCAAGAACCACCGCAGCGACATCATCACCGAGGTGCTCGACGCCAAGGCGGTCATCCTGGGCTCGCCAACCCTGAACAACAACATTATGCCGGCCATGGCCGACATCATCACCTACATGAAAGGGCTGCGTCCCAAAGACAAAATCGGCGCGGCCTTCGGTTCGTTCGGCTGGAGCGGCGAGGCGGTGAAACATCTCACCGGGCACATGGCGGACATGGGCTTTGCAGTCGTGGGCGAAGGCGTCAAGATCAAGAATGTCCCCACCCATGAATCGCTGGAGCATTGCTCGGAACTGGGCCGCGCCGTTGCCGCGGCCATGCGGAAATAACCACGCAACACTTTTCCGTCGTGCTGCATGGCCTGATTTCGGGGAAGAATTATGGGTGCGGTGAGCCAGAGAGGCATCAAGAAAAAAATCCTGGCACTGTTGAGTCAGGCGGAGCTTGATGCCGTCCTCACCGCCCTGTCCGGCTACCCGCCGGAAAAGCTGCTCAACCCCTTGTTTGCCGGGATCTGCAGCGGTTCTGAAAAAACAAAGTGGAACGCCGTTGCCGCCATGGGCGCGACCGTGGCCCGTTTAGCGGACCAGGATATGGAGGCGGCCCGCATTGTCATGCGCCGCTTCATGTGGAGCCTCAACGACGAATCCGGCGGCATAGGCTGGGGCACGCCGGAAGCCATGGCCGAATGCCTGGCCTGCCACGGGGAGCTGGCCAGGGAATATAGCAAAATTCTGGTCTCTTTCATGCGGAAGGACGGCTTTTACCTGGAACTTCCGAGTCTCCAGCGCGGCCTCATGTGGGGTATGGCCCGCCTGGCCCAGCTCCGTCCGGAGATGCTCCGCGCCTGGCAAGCGGACCGGTACCTCCTGCCCTATCTCGACTCGGAAGACCCCATCGTCCGGGCTCTGGCTGCCCGCGCCCTTGGGCAGCTCCGGGTCGTTGAGGCGGCGGGAAAAATCAAGCAACTTCCCGGCGACACCACGGAATTTTCCCTCTATGCCGATCACCGCCTGACCACCGTCACCACTGGCCAGCTTATCCGTGAAGCCCTTACTGCTCTCGCGGATGTTCCTGAATAATCGCCGCCCCTGCCTTGCCATCCATTCCATTCCTTCTCCGCGCCCTGACCATTGCTTTCCCTGCCGTGAAGTGTTATAATTTCAAAATTTTTCATCTATTTGATTTTACGCATTTCTTATGCACGCGCGTGCGCGCCGGCAAAAAAGGAATCCCGTGGAGCAAGACACCGGTTCGGTTTTAAAAAATCAGAAACTCACTGAGATTTTCGCCAAGATGAACCTGGGCGAACTTCCAGCCATCTCCGGACATGTCAACGAAGTCCTGAAGATAACCCTCAATAAACGCGCTTCGGTAAGCTGCGTTTCCAGCGTTATCCTGCAGGATTATTCGCTCACCAACAAGGTTCTCCAGGTTGCCAATTCGGCCTATTACATTCGCGGGATGCGCGTTTCCACCATTGAGCGGGCCGTGGCCGCCCTGGGCCTCGAGGTTGTCCGGGAGCTTGCTGTTTCCATCAGCCTTATCGAAGAATTCCTCAAGTCCGGCGGCGAAAAAGACGGCCTGAGCCGGCAAATGGCGATTTCGCTACTCAGCGCCAACCTCAGCAAGCTCCTCGTCGAGAAATACAAAATTCCTGTCTCGCCGGAAGAGGCTTACGTCTGCACGCTTTTGCACGATCTGGGCCGCATTATCATGACCATCTATTTCCCGGATGTTTACCGGCGCATAGAAGCGGGAACAACCCGCGGCAGCTCCGAGGACGCCATGTGCCGCCTGATGTTCAAGCAGCTCACCTTCCACGAAATCGGCGCGGAAATCGCCCGCTTCTGGAATTTTGCCGACACCATTATTGCCTGCATGGATCCAACCCCGCCGGAAGCGGAATCCTTGGTTGACGGACTGCATCTCCTGCAAAATCTTGCTGTTTTTTCCAACCTGTTTATCCGGGATATTTGCGACAACAGGCCGCCCCATATCATGGCCAGACGATTTAAAAACCTTTTTCCCATAAAAATGCTCCCTGTCCTTGAAATCTGTCTTTCCCTTGGCGATACGGTGGGAAGCGTCTCGGGAGTTATCCGCTACGGCCTCACCAAGCTCAAGTACCGGAGCAAATGCATCGCCGTCACAGACAAATACCGGAAAAAAGCCGCGGCCTGACCCCAACGCCGCAGCAAAACACCCAGCCACGCCCTCCAGCCAGTTTTTCCGCAGCCTCACCCGCATTTTTTCTTGACAACCAGAGCCGTGATTCGATATAAGACTAAATATATCTTATATATCTTGTTTAATATTGGACTGCACCCATGAGACTGACCCGCGCCGGAGAATATGGAATACGCTGCGTACTGCACCTTGCCAGACATGGCAGGGGAACACTGGTCAGCAGAAAGGAGATCGCCGCGCGCACCGATGTGCCGCCGCACTTTCTGGCCAAGATCGCCCAGCAACTGGCCAAGGCCGGGATCATTGAAATCATGCAGGGGGCAAACGGCGGCTACCGTCTGCTGACCGATCCCTCGGAAATCAGCCTGCTGGCGGTCATCGAGGCGATCATCGGCGGAATATCCCTCAACGATTGCGTGGGCAGGCCAGAATCCTGCCATAACAGCGCGCTCTGCACCGTGCATCGGGTCTGGAACAAGGCCAACCAGCAGCTCCGGGCAACCCTGCAAGAGACAAACTTTGCCACCCTGGCTGCGGAAGAGGCCTGCTGCCTGACACCTTTCCCCGAGGCCGGCGGTCATAACCCGCTCCAGCGGAAAAAAATGATTTGACGGGCCAAATGTCCTCCATATACAACAGAGTAACGGGATCTTTTTTGTCCGATGAAAGGAAGGCGCGCATGACTGCACTGCCAAAACAGCTGTATCTTTTCTATCGAGACGGCTTCCGCTCCATGGTGCTGGGGCGAACCCTTTGGAAGATCCTCGCCATAAAGCTGTTCATCATCTTTGCCGTTCTCAAACTTTTTTTCTTCCCAAATTATCTCAACAACAATTTCAGCACCGAACACGACCGGGCAGGCCATGTTCTGGACAACCTTACCAGAATGCCATCCGCCCGTTGATGTAGCGTAGCAGGCCAGTATTTTTTTCAGCACATTTTAATCATGGCGGGAGCTCGCTCTTGCCGCCAGCACACACAAGGAGGGTATTGTGGGAGATCCAATTCTAACCACGGTGGACTGGGCCAGGGCGCAATTCGCCCTGACCGCCATGTATCACTGGATTTTTGTGCCGTTGACCCTGGGGCTGTCCTTTCTCGTCGCCTTTTTTGAGTCCATCTACGTCAAAACCGGCAACGAGGAATGGAAAAAACTGACCCGATTCTGGATGACTCTCTTTGGCATCAATTTCGCCATCGGGATAGCCACCGGCATCATTCTGGAGTTCGAGTTCGGCACCAACTGGTCCAACTACTCCTGGATGGTGGGGGATATCTTTGGCGCGCCCCTGGCCATCGAGGGCATCTTCGCCTTCTTTATCGAGGCCACCTTCTTTGCCGTGATGTTCTTCGGCTGGCAGAAGGTTTCCAAAAGATTTCACCTCTTTTCCACCTGGATGGTGGCGGTGGGCTCCAACCTTTCGGCAGTCTGGATTCTCGTGGCCAATGGCTGGATGCAGTTCCCCACCGGCATGGCCTTCAATCCCGACAAGGCCCGCTTTGAAATGCAGAATTTCTGGGATGTTGCCTTTTCCCCGGTGGCAGTCCACAAGTTCACCCACACCACCAGCTCCGCCTTTGTGCTCGCCTCGCTCTTTGTCATGGGCGTCTCCGCCCTCTTTCTCCTGCAGGAGCGGCACCAGAAAATGGCCAAGCGCAGCATGGTGGTCGCCGCGGTCTTCGGCTTTGTCGCCTCTCTCTTTGTCGGCCTCACCGGCGATGAAGCAGCCTTCAACGTGGCGCACCACCAGCCCATGAAACTGGCGGCCATGGAAGGATTGTATGTCGGGCAGGTAAAAGCCCCCATCGTTGCCATGGGCATCATCAATTCCAGCAAAAAACCGGGCGATGACCTGCCCGCCTTCTACCAGGAAACGAAAATCCCGGGTCTTCTTTCGCTTCTGGCCAACCGGGACCCCAACAGCTTTGTCCCGGGGATCAACGATCTGGTCTTCGGCAATGCCGAGCGCAACATTGTCGGCGCCGAACAGCGGATGATCACCGGCAAGGCCGCCCTTGCCGAACTGGCCCACTATAAGTATGCCAAGGAAACAGGGAATGAGACGGAAGCCGCCTCCGCCCTGGCCCTCTTTGACCAGTACAAGGGAGACCTCGGCTACGGCTATCTGACCAGCCCGGCCGAGGCCGCGCCGCCGGTGGCCACCACCTTCTACAGTTTTCATATCATGGTGGTCCTGGGCACCCTGTTCCCGCTGATCTTCCTGCTGGTTCTCTACTTCGCCGTCAAGGGCACCCTTGAGTACCAGCGCTGGCTGAACCTGACCTGCTTCTTTTCCATTTTTCTCGGTTATGTCGCCAGCCAAGCCGGCTGGGTAGTAGCCGAGGTGGGCCGACAGCCCTGGGCCATCCAGGGGCTGCTGCCGGTGGGCGTGGCAACCACCAACATTGCCGCAAGCAATGTGCAGACCACCTTTTTCATCTTTCTGACCCTGTTCAGCGCACTGTTGCTGGCGGAGATTCGCATTATGATAAAGCAAATCAAGATCGGACCGGAGGCATAAACCAATGACAGGAATCCTGGATCACTCAATTCTGCAGCAACTCTGGTGGCTGATCGCCTCCGTGGTCGGGTCGCTCTTTCTTTTTCTGACCTTTGTGCAGGGCGGACAGACCCTGATCTTTACCCTGGCAAGCAGCGAAGAGGAGAAATCCCTGATCATCAACGCCATGGGCCGCAAGTGGGAACTCACCTTCACCACCCTGGTACTTTTCGGGGGTGCGCTGTTCGCGGCCTTTCCGCTTTTTTACGCCACCAGCTTCGGCGGAGCCTACTGGGTGTGGATGCTCATCCTCTTCACCTTTATCCTTCAGGCGGTGAGCTACGAATACCGCAAGAAACCCGACAACATCCTCGGCGCCCGGACCTATGAAATATTCATGGCTATCAATGGCAGCGTAGGGCTCATCCTGATCGGCGCAGCGGTGGGCACCTTTTTCACCGGCTCCCGTTTCAGCCTGAACCTCTACAACTCCGTGACCTGGGCCACCCCCTACCACGGGCTGGAAGCGGCCCTCAACCCGTTCAACCTGGCCTTCGGCCTGTTTCTGATGTTTTTGGCCAGAATCCTGGGCGCCATGTACATCGTCAGCCACGTTGACCACAAACACCTGGTCAAACAGGCTCGCAAGGCGACCTGGATCAACCTTCTCTGGGCCCTGCCCTTTCTGCTCACCGTTCTGATCAGCCTTGCGACCATGGACGGCTTTGCCGTTAATCCGGCCACCGGCGTGGTCTTTATGGAAAGCGGAAAATATCTCAACAATCTGTTGGGGATGCCCGCCGTGCTGGTTCTGCTGGTGGGGGGTCTGGGCTCTGTGATCTACGGCGTGGCCGCCACCGGCTTTCTCGGCAAGAACAGCGGCATCTGGTTTGGCGGGATCGGCACCGTGCTGGTGGGGTTGGCCATCTTTTCCCTGGCCGGCTACCACAACACCGCCTTTTACCCGTCGAGCACCGATCTGCAATCAAGCCTCACCATCTACAACGCCTCGAGCAGCAAATACACCCTCACGGTCATGAGCTGCGTGGCCCTGGCCGTGCCCTTTGTTCTGGCCTATATCGCTTATGTCTGGAAGTTGATGGATGCAAAACAACTGACCCTGACCGAGCTCACCGGCGAAGATGCCAAGGACATGTACTAAACGAAAAAAAGGAGTCCGCCATGAATACAATTCTGCTGGTTGGCTGGCTGCTGGTGCTGTTTATCTCGTACCAGGGCGCCATCATTATTCTCAAGAAAACCGATCTGCTGTAACCAACAGCGAACCATGGGAAAGCAAAACCGGCGCAGGAGAATATCCTGCGCCGGTTTTTTTCATCAGACAAGCGAACGCCCGCACTCTTTTCCAGCCCCGCGCGATATTGTTTGAAACACAAATATCTTGACAATCAAACAATATCCCTGTATCCTCCCCTCTCCATTTTCCCTTGCCTTGCCACCGATATTCGCCTACGCCCGAAGCGGATCGGGACAACACGTTTTTCTTAGCAGAGAGGCTCCTATGCACACCCGCTCCCTTGATCCCTGGCAGCACCCCCACGATTTCGCCGTGATCCAGGAGCACGGCGAGAGACGGACCCGGCAGGTGCTGATCATCACCGCCATCACCATGTTTTTTGAGATCGCAGCGGGCATGGCTTATGGCTCCATGGCCTTGCTGGCCGATGGCTGGCACATGGGCACCCATGTCGCCGCCTTTTTCATAACGATCTTCGCCTACCGTTTTGCCCAGAACCATGCAAGTGATCAGGCTTTTGCCTTTGGCACCGGCAAGGTCAGCGTCCTGGGCGGCTTTGCCAGCGCCATTATCCTGATTGTGGTTGCCCTGATCATGCTCGTCGAGTCGGGCCAGCGCATCCTGGCCCCGCAGCCGATCCATTTCAACGAGGCCATCGGCGTGGCAGCCTTGGGGTTGCTGGTCAATATCGCCTGCGCCTTTCTCCTGCAAGACCACCATGACCAAGACGATGACGGACATCAACACCACCACGACCACAACCTCAAGTCGGCGTATCTGCACGTCCTGGCCGACGCCCTGACCTCGGTTCTGGCCATCGGCGCCCTTCTCTTCGGCAAATATCTCGGCTGGACCTGGCTTGACCCCCTGATGGGCATCGTCGGCGCGGGGGTGATCTGCCGCTGGGCCTATGGCCTGGTGCGGGAAACAGGCGGTATCCTGCTGGACAGCAGCATCAGCACCAAGGAGCTTGCCGCCATAAAAGAAAAAATCGAGGGGGCGCTGGATAACCGGATTGCGGACATGCATGTCTGGAAAGTCGGCCCGGCCCATTACGCGGCCATCATCTCCATTGTCACCCATTACCCGCAGAAGATCGACTATTACAAGGAACTGCTGCGCGATTTCACCGACCTTGCGCACCTCACCGTTGAGATCAACCTCTGCGAGGGCGAGCCATGACCGCCCCCATAACCGAGACAGAAAAACTTTCCCATCAACTCATTGAATTGTACGGGAAACTTTCCTCCTGGGAGCAGGACGTGGTGAAAAGCTCCTCCCTTTCCCCTGCCCAGATGCACACCATCGAGATTGTCGGACACGAACCCCACGGGGCGACCTTACGCATGAAGGACCTGGCCAAGAAGATGGGCGTGACCACCGGCACCCTCACCGTCATGATCGACCGGCTGGAGCAGCAGGGTCTGCTCAAAAGAACCCCCCACGAAACAGACCGCCGCTCCTACCTGATTGCGCTGACGGAAAAAGGACAGGGGCTTTTTGTCGAACACCACCAGTACCATCTGCGCCTCACCGAGGAGATCACCGCCACCCTGTCCACGGAGGAGCAGGCCCTGTTCAGCGCCACGCTGGAAAAGATCATCGGCCAGATGTGAGAATCGTAATCTTGCAGGCCCAGGCGTCTGCTGTTGTTGTATCCCGCGATTCCGTTTGGCTATTGCCTGAATTGATGCTATATTAGACATCAAATAGCGCATCAATTCAGCAACGGAGGCACAGCAATGGACACCATTTTTTCCAATATCACCGTCAGCGTGACCGAATTAAAGCGGAACTTCGCCGCTATTCTCAAGCAAGCGGATGATTCTCCCGTGGCCATTCTGAACCACAACCGTCCAGAAGCATACCTGCTGCCGGCCGCTTATTACGAGCGGCTTATGACCTGCCTGGAAGACCTGGAAGACGCCAGGCTGGTGAAGGAGCGAGGCAACGGCCCCTTTGTCGAGGTGGGGCTGGATGAGTTATAGGCTGCGCTTTCACGAACTGGCCCTGGCTGAATGGCGGAGGTTGGATGCCGGCCTCCGCGAACAGCTCAAAAAGAAGCTGGCAGAACGCCTGGAACACCCGAGGATTCCGTCCGCCGCCCTTTCCGGTATGCCGGACTGCTACAAGATTAAGTTGCGAAATGCAGGATATCGATTGATCTACCGGGTGGACGACACAGTGGTTTTCGTCACCGTCATCGCCGTAGGCGGGCGCGACAAACAGAAGGTGTACGAGGTGGCTCAATCACGCCTGTAAGGGAGAATCCAGGCATTTACAGCCAACAGGGCCGAGCAATCAATAATTACGCATGTGATGTCCCCGAAACTCATAGCAGCCGTTTTCCCACGATCAGCTTATAACTGACCCACCACCTTAATCAGCTCGTCCAGTCGGAATGCCCCATCAATCGGGTTGTTCTCAAACACCATAAAGTAGCGGTAGTCGTTGCCGGCCCTGTTGGCCCAGGCCGTTCCCAATTTCAGTTTGCGGATTGAATCCGAGTTGTCCCGGTCATCGCCCTTGGACTCGATCAAAAGTATTTTGCCTCGCTTAGTGACCACCAGAAAATCCGGGTAATGATTGATAAACCCGTTGATACGAAAGCCTTTTCTCTCCACAATCCGGTGCCAGAAGCGGATGTTTTCCAGGTTGGCGATTTCGTTGATCACCTTCGCCTCCAGGGAGTTGAGTTTCCCTTCCGATGAATAAAGGCTCAAGGGAATGGCCGGTGCTGTTTCCACCGGATGGATCAGCGGGGGTAGCTCGTATGCCGCCTTCGTCTCCAGCCGGTCCGCGGCCAGCCATTGGAAGAAGACCTCATCAGCATGGGCAGTGGCGAGACTTTCAATTTTGGCCTTGATTTTGTCCCGGTAACTGTATTCCCGCTCAATACAATCGTGCAACTGCTCGGCCTTCATGCCTTCAAGAATCCGGCGGACATAGCCCTTCACTTCCTGGTCGGCAATGGGATACATGTTGCCGACCAACTCAAAAAGCCTCAGGGCGAGCTGGTTTCTCTTGGCTTCCGTTGGCAAGGCGATCAGAAACTCGGCCAGCTGCTCCTGTGTGGTGTGCTTAAGTTTCCAGAAACTGGGGCGATAGTTATGGTCGCCGATCTGTTCAATATCAACCTCGTAGGCCTCGCCCGTCGTGGTAAAGTCGATATGGCTGTCAGCCTGGCTCAGGCGGAAATCCTTGAGCAATTCCTCTTTATTAAAGAGAACTGTTTGCTCGCCTCCGCCGAACAGGCTCAACCCCGGCACCCGCATGTAAAACTGGGGCAAGCGAAGCTTTTTCGCCTCCTCCGCAAAGACAGCCACCATCCCGAATTCATTCATTTTGCTCCGTACCTCATCGGCGATATTCTCGGCCACTGCCTCTTGCGCCCGTTCCTCATACTGCCGGTTTTCCGTGACCGCTCGGTCGATAATCTCTTGCACCATCGGGGCTAGCGACTCGGCACTTTCAAGATTGATTTCCGGCAGGGTGTCGGGCCAGTCGTTATCACCATTGCTGGTGTCTGTCGCCACGTCGCCCGCGTTCGCCCCGCCCCCAAAGTTGCCGTCGAATAGGCCCGGTTGTCTGGTGTCGGTGACAACCGGCGTGAGGGCCTCTGCTTCCGTGGCATCCTTGGCCCGCACATCCTTGGCGCTGAAACCGGCCCGGTTCAGCCCCTCGACGATCTTGCCCAAGGTGGCGATAAAATTGTCCGACGAGGCCAGCACATAGGAGTTGTTGAGGAGATTCCCTTGCTGGCTGCGGGCGTAAGGCTGGCGCAACACACGGCCGACAATCTGCTCCACATCCACGCTGGAATGGCGGTTGGCAATGGTCGCCAGGATGTAGGCAAAGGGGCAGTCCCAGCCCTCCTTCAAGGCGTTAATGGTGATGATATAGCGGATGACACAATCGGACGAAAGCAGGTCCTGATTCTTTATTTCATTGATGGTTGCGGTCTTGATGGCAATTTCGCCTTCTGGAATGCCGAGTTGCACCAGCCTTTTCTTAATATCCTCAAAGGTTGAGGTCTCCTCTTCCTGGCCGGTATCGGGCTGGGCCTGAAACAGGACAATGGGCCGGATATAGTCGCCCCCCGCCTGCTGCTGCTCAATCGCTTGTTTTTCCAGGCTATTGCGCAACTGAATAGCGTTGCTGATTACCTCCTTGCGGGAGTGGTGGTTGTACACGATGACCGGCAGCTTCACCATGTGCTGGGTCTTAAGCTGGGCCGCGTCCACATAGCTTATGATGTTGCTGTCCTCGCGTGGGGTGGCGGTCAGGTCCAGAATCAGGCTGGGGTTGAAATTGATCAGCATCTCCTTGCTGAGTTTCGAGGTGGCGTTATGGCTTTCATCAACGATACAGACCGGCTTCATGGCCCGAATCACGTTGATCAGGGCGGATTCGTCGGTATCCGGCAGAATGTCGGCGGATTTCATCCGCCGCGCAAAACTGTCCAGATTGCTATTTTCCTGATAGGCCTTGCGCCCCTCCTTGACCTGGGTGCGGAAGGAATCGTAACTCAACACAAAGATATTGAGCTGCTCCCGCACGCTGGTAGCGTTGAATCCGGCGCCCTGCAACAGGTCGTTCTTGGTATACACCGCCACCCGGCCGTTGAACAGGGTATCCACCTTGCGCCGGTACGGATGTTGCGGGTTGGCAAGGTTCTTTTCGGTCTGGTCGAGGATGGCGTTGGACGGCACCAGCCAGACCACGGCCTTGGGTTCGTCCCGCATGTAGATGGTCAGGCCATCGAAGATAGTCTTGATGGCATTGGCGGCGATAAAGGTCTTGCCGCCGCCGGTGGGCACTTTGATGCAGACATGCGGCACCTTGGCAATGGTGTTGCAGTACGGTTCCGGGTTGACCACACCCCTTTTCCGCCAGAAAAGCTCGAAGGCTTCCTTCAATTCGCCCCGCCGTTCCATGAAACCAAGAAAATCGGTCAGGTCGTCCAGTACCTGTTGTTGGTATGGCAAAAGTTCCATGCCGCTCTCCTTGGCGATCAGAACCGGGAAATATCCCGGGGGATTTTCTTAAAACGGATTTTGTTGCGCCGCATGAATTCCTCATCAAGTAGGCAGGTGTCGGCGTAAATCAGATAGGCATCGGTTTTTAGGGTAAGCGTTGCCAGAAAGTCCAGGTTGAGCACGGTGGCGCGAGTCGGTTCGTAATAGAAATAATAGCCGGTCTGGTCTTTTTCTCCAATCCAGTAAGGATGATCCACCGATGCTGCTCCGGGCAGTCGCTCCGACCAAGCCACATATTCGCGGATTTTCTCGACGCCCAAGGCCTCGTTGAGATTGCCTTCATCATCAAAGACCCGTTCGCCCAGGGAGTAGAAGGTGAAATCGCCGCCGGTCCCGGCCATCGCCTTGCTGCCTTCGCCATAGCCGTTGATTACCCGTTTGACCCGCTCGGCGGTAATGGTCTCGGCATAGTCCATCATCTCGATGAGGATGAACTTACGGTTGCCGCCATCCTGCTGGTTAAGCTTGAGCACGGCATGGCCGGTAGTGCCGGAACCGGCGAAGGAATCGAGGATGATAGCGTTCTGGTCACATGCTATATCAAGAACTTTCCCTAAAAGCTCAACGGCTTTGGGGAAAGAGAACACTCTTTTCCCCATGATCTGATCAAGTTCATCTGCCCCAGTTTGGCCACGCGTGTCGGCCCAAAAAGTGGAAACCGGCATCCTGGCACTGGTTTCAAAAAGAAATCGTTTTTTCCGGGGCTTGCCTGTCTTGGGATCAGGTGGCCACCAAACCTTTTCTTCACTGAGCAGCTTCTTCATTCCTGCCCTGTCTGTTATCCATCCACGCGAAGGATCAGGTTGAAAGATGTCGCCTGTCTCCTGGTTGATAAGTTCATAGTGCAAATTCGGTCTTTCGGTGGCAGTTGCTTTGCCTGTCAATGGGTCGGTAACATAAGGGCCACGCCTGTCATTATCTGGGTTTCCGAAGTTAGATCTATCTATTAATCGCCCTTGAATAGGTGCTCCTTTTGAGTAGACGAGTATATATTCGTGATCAACGGAAAGATTTGTTTTTACTCGGTTATCAGTATTCCTTGTTTTCCAGCAAATTGACCCGGCATAGCCACTGCGACCAAAAATTTCGTGTAAGACCAGTTTGAGATGGTGGTATTCGTTCTCGTCAATGCTACATAAAAAAACTCCGTCTTCCGCCAACAAACGTTTCAGCAACTGCAACCGCGGATACATCATGCACAGCCATTTGTCATGGCGGCAGAGGTCTTCCCCCTCCTTGCCCACCACCTCGCCCAGCCACTTGAGGATGCGCGGATCCTTGACGTTGTCGTTATAGACCCACGACTCATTGCCGGTGTTGTACGGCGGGTCGATATAGATGCACTTCACCTTGCCTTCGTACTGCGGCAGCAAGGCCTTCAGCGCCGCCAGATTGTCACCGTGAATGATCTTATTGCCGCTCTCAGCACCCTCGGGGCAGTTAAAATCATACCGCCGCTCCAGGGTCCGTACCGGCACCTCCAGATGGTGGTTGACCACCTGCGCCTTACCTTTCCAAATCAATTCCGGCATGAACAAACTCCAAAGAGAACGCCCGCAATTGCGGCGGTTGCTCGATTATTTATTCAGTTTCCGTCATTCCGGCGGAGGCCGGAATCCAGGGTTTCCAACAGGTTTGACGCATTCTGGATCCCGGCCTTCGCCGGGGTGACGGCTTATCGCGAACTCATCGCTCATCAGAGCCCCAACCGACTTTCCCCCTGAAGCGAAGGCAACGCGTCCCAGGTCTTGCCCTGCAAGAGCCTACCGTTATGTTTCTTCGCCCGTTTCTTACCGTCAACTCCCCAGCCGCCCCATTGCTTGAAGAAGAAGGCGGCCCGCTGCTCCTCA
>JAJZRF010000104.1 GCA_021847425.1 Deltaproteobacteria bacterium
CCCTTTGTCGTTTACCTGTTTCTGGTAATCGGCCTGCTGTCCGCCGTGGCCTTCCGGCTCGTGACCATCATCAACACCTTCAGCCCCTCCCTGCTGCGGCCGGTCTGGTATTTCGGGGTCATCGGCTACATCTTCTTTTTCGCCTACCGTTATCATATTTCAGAGAAACGGAAAAACGCCATCCGTGCCAACCGGTTGCTGGAAAAAATCCGGGGACATGGCGAGATCACCAGCGAAGACCGGGCGCTCATCGAATACGTGCTCTCCTCCATCATCAAATCAAAGGAAAACCTCAACTACCTCTTCATCTTTGTCCTGTCCATTGCCGCGGTTGCCGTGGATATCCTGCTGGCTCTGAACGGACACTGAGCCCGGCGCCGGCCCGCCTCGTCCAAAAAAAATCTAAAAAACTTGTCTTTTCCGCCTGTTCCGGTAAAAGTGGACAAATTGTCGCGTGTTTCCCGGTAATCTTTACAACAAACAGGTAGCCCCATGAAAACGATTCTGGTGGTGGACAACCACCCAGTTGTCTTGAAACTGCTGGTGGAATTTCTGAAAAAGCAGGGCCACAAGGTGATCACCGCGGAAGACGGGCTTGCGGCCCTGGAGGTTCTCAAGAGGGTAAAGCCGGACATCATTTTCACCGACCTAATCATGCCCAATATCAGCGGGAAGAAGCTCTGCCAGGTGATCCGCAGCCGTCCCGAGCTGAAACATACCCCTATCATCATCTATTCCTCCACGGTGCTCGAAGATACCGCCGATATTCTCAACTTCGGGGCCGATGTCTGCCTCGTCAAGGGACCATTCCAGGATACCGGGGTGCATATCGCCAAGATCATCGAACATATCGACAACAACACCCTCCATGAATTGAAGGGCAAGATCCTCGGCGGCGAAGATCTGTACGCGCGGCATATCACCTCGGAGCTGCTGTTTTCCAAGCGGCATTACGAGCTTATCTTCAACAGCATGCCCGAAGGGGTGGTGGAATTCACCCTGGACGGCAAGATCTTCCATGCCAACGCCGCCGCCTTGGAGCTGTGCGGCCAGCAGGAAGAAAACCTGCTGGCCTCCAGTTTTTTTGATCTTTTCCACGGGGAACACCGGGAACGTTTGCGCACCCTGCTGCACAACCCTGGTTTGGATCCGCTGATCATCGACGAAACCGCGCCCATCCTGCTCAACGGCAAGATGATCACCATTCATTTTCTTCCCAGCAGGGATGAGGAGCACGCCTTTATCATCGCCATCATGCGGGATCTCACCGAAAGGATCACAACGGCGCGGGAACTCGAACTGCTGCGCGGCCAGCAGGAACGCATCCTCAATACGGTGAGCGAAGGCATCTTCGGCCTCGACACGCAGAACCGCGTCACCTTTGCCAACCCCGCCGCCCTTGCCATGCTGGGCTATAAACCGCATGAGCTGACAGGCAACAGCCTGCATGGGATTGTTCATCGCCAGCGGCCCGACGGAGAGGTGTATCCTCTGGAGGAATGCCCGATCCATGCGGCCAGCCAGGATGGCTTGGTGCGCAAGGGCGCCGAAATCTTCTGGCGGAAGAACGGAGCGAGTTTTCCTGTCCGCTACGCCTCCACCCCGATTCTGGAAGACTACGAAATCAAAGGCTCGGTGGTCACCTTTGCCGATATCACCGAACGCAAGAAATGGGAGGAAAAGCTGCGGGAATCGGCGGTGACCGACGACCTCACCGGCCTTTTCAACCGCCGCGGCTTCATGACCCTGGCAGACAAGCTGCTCAAGATCAGCGTGCGCGACAAAACCGACCTTCTGCTCATCTATCTCGATTTTGACAATCTGAAATGGATCAACGACACCCTGGGCCATTCCGTCGGCGACCAGGCCCTCATTGAAGCAGCGACCCTGCTCGGGGATACCTTCCGGTTGGCCGATGTCGTCGGGCGGCTGGGCGGGGATGAATTTGTCATCCTCTGCACGGACAACTCGGCCCTGGGCAACGAGCAAAACATTCTCCGCCGCCTGAATGAAACCATAGAAAAAACCAACCGGCTGAAAACCCGGCAATACATGCTGTCCCTCAGTGTCGGAGCGGGCCGCTACGAGCACGAAAACCCCTGCTCCATCGACGAACTGCTCAGCCGGGCAGACCAGGCCATGTACAAAAACAAGGAAGAAAAGAAAGCCCGCCATCAGGACGGCTATAAGCATTAGCGCCGGCAAGGGCAGAAAGGAGAGCTGTTATTATGGACAAGTATGAATGCCCCTGCGGTTATGTCTACGACCCGGCGGAAGGCGATTACGAACACGGCATCGAGCCGGGCACCGCCTTTGCCGATCTGCCGGATGACTGGGTCTGCCCCAAGTGCGGGGCGGAAAAGGAAAATTTCTACAAGATCTAACCCCAAAAACGCACCACCCATCCCGCCCCCGGAACATCTTCCCCTCCCGGGTTTTCCGGGGATATTTTTTTCTCGCCCCTTGCTAATCCCGCCATTTATTTCCATAATCTTCCCAGCCCCAGGCCGTATCCTGTCCATTTCAAGGCATAAGCAGATCGCACAGGCGAGCGAGGTGTTGCCCCATGGCCAAAAAAACCATTACCATTCTCGGCGCGGGTCCGGCAGGGCTCACCGCGGCCATCGTCCTCCAGAAGGCGGGCTACCAGGCGCGGGTCTATGAGAAAAACAGGGATGTGGGCCGGGTTTTTTACGGCGACCTGCAGGGGCTGGAAAACTGGTCGGAGGAGCGCGATGTGCTTGAGGAGTTCCAGGCCCTTGGTCTTGCCGTCAACTTCGACTGCACGCCTTTTTCCGCGCTTACCGTGTTCAATGGCGAAAAAACGTGGCCTTTTGCCTGCTCCCGGCCGGGCTTTTATCTGATCCGGCGCGGAGCCATGCCGGGCAGCCTTGACCAGGGTCTCAAGGAGCAGGCCCTGGCTGCCGGGGCCGCCATTTTTTTTGAGCAAACCCTCAACCCCGCCCAGGCGGATATCGTCGCCACCGGCCCCCTGGTGCGCCACCGCTTTGCCGTGGACAAGGGCATCGTCTTCAAGACCAGTCTGCCCGATGCGGCCTACGGCCTGGTCAACGACCGGGCGGCCTGCAAGGGGTATGCCTACCTTCTCTTTGCCAAAGGGTATGGCTGCCTCTGCACCGTGCTCTTCGACCACTTTTCCGAGGTGAACCGCTGCCTTGCCGAAACGGAAAGGATCTTCCGGAAATATGTCGACTTCGAGATGGAGGAGCCGAAACCGGTGGGCGGACTGGGCGGCTTTCTCCTTGCCCCTGTTTTTGCAAAGGATCAGCGGTTGCTGGTGGGCGAGGCCGCGGGGCTGCAGGATATGCTCTGGGGCTTCGGCATCCGCTCCGCCGTGATTTCAGGCGCTCTGGCCGCGCAAAGCATCATCGCCGCCACCAGCTACCAGGACGCCGCCCGTCGCCGCTTTCTCGGCAAGCAGAAAGCAGGTTTTGTCAACCGCTACCTCTGGGAACGGTTCGGCCGCAACAACTACAGCCAGATCATGGACCGGATCGACCGCAGCGGGGACCACCGCAAATTTTTTCATGATTTCTACAACCTGAA
>JAJZRF010000105.1 GCA_021847425.1 Deltaproteobacteria bacterium
GGGCAGGCGCCGGCGCAGGCCATGCAGCCGATGCATTTTGGCGCATCCACATAGACGATGCCGTCTTCCCGTTTTTTCATCGCCCCGGTGGGGCAGATGGTGACACAGAAAGGGTCTTCGCAGTGGTAGCAGGAGCGGAACTTGAATTCGGTTTTGGGAACCCCCCGCACGGACTTGAGCGGTTCATGGCTTATCTCGCAGAGAATCGGCCCCACCGGCAGGTTCTTGTTGGCCTTGCAATGGACCACGCAGCCGTGACAGCCTATGCACCGTTTGCTGTTGAGATACAGGTTGTAGGTGTTCATAGTTCCACCTTCCGTTGATGATTTTTGGAGCTTTTCCGTACCGTGACAAAGGTTTCGCAGAGGTTCAGCCCGCCGCCCACAGGGTCCATGCTCTGCAGTTGGCCTTTCATGAGTTTCTGATCGCTCATGCCCGCATGGTAGGCCTTGGTCTGGAGGGGAATCTGGCGGCCGAATCCGTGCACGGTATAAACCGCTTCGGGATGGATGAAATCCGTCAGCTTGACCGGGATCACGCTGGTGACATCCCCGGAGATGACATCGACGAAGTCCCCTTCGGCAACCCCCATCTTGCCGGCCTCCCGGGTGTTGATCCACAGGGTATTCTCCGGCATCATCTCGTTGAGCAGCGGATTGTTGACTGTGTGGCTGTGGGAATGCAGCGGCGAGCGGCCAAACACCAGGCGATACTGGCCTTTCGGCGGTTTGGCCGGGCTCTCGTAAGGCTTCCACGAGGGGAAACCCCACTCGCTCAGTTTCTGGCTGACGATTTCGATCTTGCCCGAAGGGGTTTTGAATTTGCCTTCCAGTTTATCCCGGTCGTACAGCACCGGTTTGTCCGCGTATTCGACAAACCCCTTTTTCTCGAAATCGGCCAGGGAAAAGCCGGTGGGTTCCAGCTGCCAAGCCCAGAGTTCCTGCATGGTGTTGTGCGGGAAGTACTGGTCGAGCCCGAGCCGGGTGGCCAGCCCCTTGATGATGGAGTAGAGGTCGAGGGTGTCGGCCTGGGGCTCGATGGCCTTGGTGCGCATGATCATCCTGGGCTTCATCCCCTTCTGCTGGGCGATCATGCTGTCGCGCTCCAGATAGGTCGATTCGGGCAGGATCACATCGGAATACCAGCCGAACTCGCTGTAGTGGGTGTCGATGGAAACGATCAGCTCGCAGTTGTCCAGCGCCTCCTTCTGGGCCTGCGGGTCGGGGAAGCAGGTGAAGGGGTCATGACGGACGCAGATGATTCCCTTGATCGGATACGGTTTAGCCGTGGCCATGGCCTTGTAGAAAAGATGGAAGAGACCCGGGCCTTTCTCGAACTGTTTGTAGATGTCACCCACCCCGTCGGCCCTTTTGGCGGTCGGCTTGGGCGAGAGCTCGTTGAGAGCGCGTGGGCCCTTGCCGCCGCAGTCTCCGGCGCCCTTGGCAAAGATAAGGCCGCCCTCGACCTCGATGTTGCCCATCAGGGCGTTGAGGCAGTTCAAGGCCCGGCTGGCGTAAAAGGAATCGTGGTAGCGGGAGAGCATCCAGCCCGGATGGAAGATGACCTTGGGGTGGTCGGCAATGAGCTGCCCGACAAGTTCGTGGATGTCCTTGGCCTTGATGCCGCATTCCTTGGCCGCCCATTCCGCCGAGTAGTTTTCCACGAAGTAGGCCAGTTCGTCAAAGCCGGTGGTGTAGCGTTCCACGAAGTCCGCGTCGTATCCCTCGGCCTTGATGATCTCGTGGATCAGGGCCAGGGCCAGGGCGTAATCCGTGCCGGGCCGCACCTGGAAGAAATTGGTGGCCTTGATCCCGGTCAGGGTCTGGCGGACGTCCACATAGGTGAGCCTGCCGCCTTTGTCCAGCATGTCCATGACCTGGTTGACCTCCGCCGGGCGAAGGGAGGAAAGGATATTGCGGCCAAACAATACCAGGTGTTTGGCGTTCTTGATATCGTAGATAAAGCCTTTGCGTCCCAGGCCGAAGAGGGAGATGCTGGCATGGTGCACATTCCGGCCGCAGGCGCTGTCGTGATTGCTGTAGTTGGGCGAGCCCAGGGCATGGGTGAAGGCCTTGACCAGGTCCTGAAATGGGCCGCCCCGGGAGCTGGCCATGATTGCCTCCGGGCCGTAACGGTCGATGATGGTTTTGAGCTTGTCCGCTATGTAGTCAAGGGCAAACTCCCAGCTCACCGGTTCCCAACGGCCAGCCCCACGGCCGCCTTTTCTGATCAATGGTTGCTGGGGACGTTCCTTGTCGGCCACCAGGGAGGGTCCGGCCGAGCCCTTGGCGCACAGGGCGCCTTTCAGGATATGCTGGTTGCCTTCGAGCCAGGTCACCTTGTTGCCCTCGACCTCGACCCGGATGGGGCAGCGGACGGTGCACATGCCGCACATGCTCCAGACTGATTTTTTCATGATGACGACTCCCTTCTGTAAAATTTGCTTGCCGGGCGCGGGTCAATCGGCCAGCGCGGCGGAGACCTTCTGTTCCAGTTCGCGTTTGTCCACGGGCTTCACGCAGTAGTCCGCCGCGCCAAGGCTTAGGGCCTGCCGGGCTGTTTCAATGGTCGGATATCCGGTGAGCATGATGACCCGGATCGCCGGATCTGTCCGCCTGAGTTCTTCCAGCACGGTGATCCCGTTGGTTTTTTTCAGATTGATATCCAAAATTGCCAAATCAATCTGGTGGTTCATGGCATATTGCAACGCTTCCTGCTCGTCGGTGAAGATTGCTACCTGATGCCCTTTTTTGGTGAGAATTCGCTGGGTCAGTACGGCGGCATCCAGGACATCATCCAAGACGAAAATGTGTGCCATACATCTACCCTCATTTTGTCCCGCAGGGTGGCAGGCCCAGGGTGTATCCCCAGGCCGGGGCCAGCTCCGGTTCCGCGGCGAGGGATGGGAGGAGTGCACCGTGAAACCGGAGTTGGACGACGGTTTTTTCCTAATAAACGCCCAGCAGGTTCAGGGCGAGCAGCCCCAGCCCGGCGCAGGCAATGCGCTTCACCACCAGCGGGCTCACCCGTTTGGCGATCTGCGGGCCGAAGTAGCCGCCCAGCAGAGCGGCGGGAAACATGGAAAGAAAGAGCAGCAGGTCGAAGTTGCCGAACTGCATGTGCCGGATGGTGCCCATGGCGGTGTTGAAGAAGATGGCCAGAAGCGAGCTGCCGACCACGATGTACATGGGCAGTCCCAGGGCGACGGTCATCAGCGGCACCATGAACGGACCGCCGCCGAAGCCGAACATCGAAGACATGATGGCGATGAGAAAGCCGCCGAGACAGCCGACCCACATGTTGACTTGAAATTCATGACCCCAGAAATCTACTTTCATAACGGATTCCTCCTGATGGTATTATTGGTTGCCCTTGTTTGCAGTTTCTTCGGCCCGCTTCTTGAACTCTTTCAGAATAGCCTGTTCCTTCTTGTTCTTCTCAAGATAGCCTTTGGTGGTCTGCCAGTACATCAGGCCCGCCAACACCAGCAGTATCCAGCCAAAGGCGAACTTGAACTGATCCAGGGTGATCATCTCGGTGAGCT
>JAJZRF010000049.1 GCA_021847425.1 Deltaproteobacteria bacterium
TGGATTACGGTTCCGCCACCGCGCCCATCTACGCCGCCCATGCCGAAGGCATTGCGGTGCATGTCTGGGTGGATGAGACCCGCCCCTGGCTGCAGGGGGCCAAGCTCACCGCCTGGGAACTGAAAGAAGAAGGCGTACCCCACACCCTGATCGCCGACAACACCGGTGGCCATCTCATGCAGCACGGGATGGTGGACATGGTCATCGTCGGCACGGACCGCACCACCCGCTGCGGCGACGTGGCCAACAAGATCGGCACCTATCTCAAGGCGCTGGCAGCGCACGACAACGGGGTGCCCTTTTATGTGGCCCTGCCCTCCTCCACCTTTGACTGGACGATTCGGGACGGTCTGGCCGAGATCCCCATCGAACAGCGGAGCGGCCGGGAAATCACCCATATCAGGGGCCTCAGCGAGAAGGGGGAACTGACCACCATCGCCATTGCCCCGCCGGATACAGCCACGGTGAACTATGGCTTTGACGTCACCCCGGCAAGGTTGATCACGGGGCTGATCAGCGAACGCGGGGTCATGGCGGCAAGGGAGGAGGATATCCTGCGGATGTACCCTGAGCAGAGGTGAAAACCGGTCTGAAGCTCTTCAGACCAGGCCCAGCCCCTCCACAACCGTATCATGGAAAAGAGGCCGGAACTGCTTGATCCGGGTATTCTCCCGGCTGGGATGGACCCGGTTGCTCAAGAGCACCATGACCAGATCACGGGTCGGGTCTATCCAGAAAGAGGTTCCGGTAAAGCCGAGATGGCCCGCGCTGGTCGGGGCCAGATACCTGCCCCCGCTTGAGCCTGTGGCGGAAGGCGTATCAAAGCCGAGACCCCAGGTGGAGCCGGGAATATCCTGCCGGATTAAAAATTGCCCAAGATCACTTGCCAGGTAGTTTGGGGGCTCCTCCCTCCCCTGCCATTGGTCGAGCAGATGCACCCCCATCTCCAGCACCCCGCAGATGGTGCCGAACAACCCTGCGTGCCCTGCCACCCCGCCCAGGGCATGACAGTTTTCATCGCTCACCTCGCCGCAGAGAAGGGTGTTGCGGATGGGACACTCTTCCGTGGGGGCATGGATTTTTTTTCCGGTGTTCCCTGACCTTGTTCCGCAATAAAAGATGGTATCCGCAAGCCCCAGCGGCGCCGAAATTTTTTCCCGGAAAAACCGGGCGAGTTCCAGGCCGCTTTTCTTTTCCACAATCAACCCGAGCAACATGAAACCAAGATCGCTGTAAATGGAGGTGCTGCCTGGTTCATAGACCAATGGTTCCGCGGCAAGCAGGCCAAGAAGCGCTTCCTTTCTTTTTTCCTCCGCCAGCCCGGCAAGTTCGAGATAATAAGGGCGATGCGCCGGAAACCCGGCGGAATGGCAGAGAAGATCCCTGATGGATATTCTGTGCAGGGAGGGTGTTGTCCGGGGAAAGATATCCGAGACCCGGTCGGAAAGTTTTATCCGCCTCTCCCGCAACAAAACAAGAACAGCCAGGGTTGTGGCCAGCGGTTTGCTAAGCGAGGCAAGGTCGTACACCGTGCTTTCAGCAACCCTGTTTTCCTGGCTGTATGTGGTGTGTCCGTAAGTCTGAATTATCCGCCTTCTCTTCCCAGGATCTCCCCAGGCAACACCCATGGCTGCCCCGGGAAAAGTCCGCTGGTGAATCGCTTCTGTGAATATATCATAACATATTGATATAAATGTGTTATTTTCTATATTTTTCATTTGGTGAAAAAATATCCTTCCCTCTGTTGGCCACGATTGCAAACCAACCTCCTGTACCCACTCGAAAATTGCCAGAATACAGTATCTTTTTATTTATTATCATTGAATTTTTTATGATTTTACACTATCTTTTTGTAGTTATTTTTGTAAAATTCAGACATTCGGAGTTTTTTTTGATCTTTTATAATAAAATCAAAATATTAAGCGATTTTTATTCTCTTTATTTAACCAACATTATGACACGTTTTTTTCAACACCTTTTCAACCCTTTTTTCCTTGAATATGTTTGCTCTGTTCTTAAAACCTGTTGAAAACTTATTTTTTATTTTTTCCTCTTTTTCTCAGTCTATTTTTATTTAAAAAATTTATAAGATATTCAGTATGTTAAAACCATTGTGAACATATCAACAGCTCTAATAACCATAATTTTTTAAAAACTTTAAAAACAACTACTACTGCATGGAGTCCCCACTATGTCCCTGATTTTTAATATCTCCCGCGATGATTTTTTGACAGGCCTTGCTTCCCTGCAAAATGTAACCGGTAAAAAGGGAAATATTGCCATTCTCTCCAACATCCTGATTGAATCCAAAACAGATGCTCTTCTTTTGACTGCCACGGATCTTGAAATAGGCATACGGAACAGTCTGCCTGCGGAGATTCTCTCCCCCGGAACCATTACCCTTCCCGCCAAGAAGCTTTTTGAAATAGTCCGGGAGTCTGGGGCAGATCATATTCATGTCGAGATCATGGAAAACAACTGGGCAAAAATAACCGCTGACTCAGCGGATTACAAACTTGCCGGCATGCCAAGCGAGGAATATCCGGCTTTTCCCGAATACGACGAAAACAGCCTGGCCTCCCTGGCAAGCGACAGGATCAAGGAACTCATCGATAAAACGATTTTTTCCGTGGCCCAGGAAGGAGAATCCCAATTCAACCTCACCGGGATTCTGGTGGAAAAGGATGTTTCGGAAGGAAAAAACATGCTCCGCATGGTTTCCTCGGACGGGCACAGGCTTTCCCTGTGTGAAACAACGGTGGAAAGTGATTTAAGCGGCTTGAAGATGGAGAAGATCATCCTTATTCCCCGTAAAGGGATGCAGGAAATTAGAAAATTTACGGAAGGCGTGGCCGAGATAAAAATATCATTTGAAGAAAAGCAGGCAGTTATAAAAACAGACCATTCAGTAATTGTTGTTCGTTTGATGAATGGAGATTTTCCTGATTATAAAAATATCATCAGTATAATCAAAAAAGAAAAATACATTGAATTAAACAGATTACAATTTATGAATTCGATGAAGAAAATGAATCTCTTCACGGAAGACCGTTATAATGCGGTGCAGTTTCAGATAAAACCCAATAAACTTGTTCTTTCATCGCAAAGCATGGATATAGGCAGCGCCAAGGATGAAATTCGGATCAATTATGATGATTCTCCATTAAAGCTCGGATTCAATGGGAAATATTTTGTTGAAACCATGCAAGTCATGTCCAGTGACATTGTTAAGGCTTATATCAATTCGGAAGAAAGCCCATGTCTGATTCAAGGCGATGATGATCCTGGTTTTATCAGCATCATCATGCCCATGAAGATATAGTAAGAAACATTCCGGACCAGATCTTATTTTAGAAACTCCTAGAGAGGACTTACACTTTGACTGAAGGACAGAACAATTACGGAGCGGATCAGATCAAGGTTCTTTCCGGCCTTGAGGGTGTCCGGATGCGGCCGGCCATGTACATCGGCAATACCGCGGAAGAGGGGCTGCACCACCTGATTTACGAGGTGGTGGACAACAGCATAGACGAGGCCCTGGCCGGACACTGCACGGACATCAAAGTAATCTTTCATGCGGACGGCAGCTGCAGCGTCGAGGACAACGGCCGCGGCATCCCGGTGGAGATGCATCCCACCGAGGGCGTCTCCGCCCTGGAGCTGGTCATGTGCACCCTGCATGCCGGCGGCAAGTTCGATCATTCCACCTACAAGGTTTCCGGCGGTCTGCACGGGGTGGGCGTCTCGGTGGTTAACGCTTTAAGCAAATGGACCACGGCCGAGATAAAAAGAAACGGCAAGATCCATCGCCAGACCTACCACTACGGCATCCGTCAGGGAGAACTTGAGATATTCGGCGAGTCGGAAAAGACCGGCACCAAGATCACCTTCATGCCGGACCCGGAGATATTCAAGGAAACCACGGAGTTCAAATACGACATCATCCAGGCTCGCATGCGGGAAGTGGCCTTTTTGAACAAGGAGGTCAAAATCCTCCTCCACGACGAACGCACCGGAGCCGAGGATACCTTTCATTTCGAAGGCGGCATAGTCTCCTACATCGAATACCTCAACCGCAACCGGACCCATATCCATCCCGACCCGGTCTTTATCGCCGGGGAAAAGGATAATGTCCAGGTGGAGATAGCTTTTCAGTATTTCGACGGCTACTCCGAGCGGCTCTTTTCCTTTGTCAACAACATCAACACCAAGGAAGGCGGCACCCATGTCGCCGGTTTCCGGGGTGCGCTGACCCGATGCATCAACAAGTATGCCAGCGACGACGTGGTGCCCAAGAACATGAAGGAAAAAATGGGCGGGGATGATGTGCGCGAGGGGTTGACCTGTGTGGTTTCCGTCCGCGTTCCCGACCCGCAGTTTGAAGGGCAGACCAAGACCAAGCTTGGCAACAGCGAGGTGAAATCCATCGTGGAAGCGGTCTGTCACGAAAAGCTTTCCATCTACCTGGAGCAGAACCCCCAGGTGGCCAGAAAGATTCTCACCAAGGTGGTGGACGCGGCCCGCGCCCGCGAGGCGGCCCGGCGCGCCAAGGAACTTTCCCGCAAGAAGGGCTCCGGTCTTGATCTGCTCATGGCGGGCAAGCTGGCCGAATGCCAGTCCAAGGACCCAAAGGACCGGGAGATCTTCCTGGTGGAGGGCGATTCGGCGGGCGGTTCGGCCAAACAGGGTCGAGACCGCTCCGTGCAGGCGATCCTGCCCCTGCGCGGCAAGATCATGAACGTGGAAAAGGCCCGCTTCGACAAGATCCTCTCCAGCGAGGAGATCAAGCAGATCATCTCCGCCCTGGGCACCGGCATCGGCCGCGACGAGTTCGATCTGGATAAATTGCGGTACCACAAAATCATCATCATGACCGATGCCGATGTCGACGGCGCCCATATCCGCACCCTGCTGCTCACCTTTTTCTACCGGCAGATGCTGCCCCTGGTGGAAAACGGCAATATCTACATCGGCCAGCCGCCGTTGTACCGTTTGGGCCGCGGCAAGAAGGAACAGTATTTTTCCGACGAGCAGGATCTCAACCAGTACCTGTTCGCCCAGGCCAGCACCAGTGTGCAGGTGACGGCGGGAGCGAGCAAGGAAAAGATGGCGGGCGAGGATCTCATCACCTTGCTGAAAAACCTTTCCGGCTACCAGAAGATCATCGAGTATCTGAACCGCATCAACCTCTGGGAAGAGATGGTCCATTTTCTGCTGGACCACGACATCACCTCGGCGGATCAGTTTGAAGACCGGAACCTTGTCGAGCACCTGCGGGAAGAGCTGCACCACAAAGATCTCATCCTGGGCACTGTCCGCCCTTGCCGCTGGCGGCCGAGCTGCTGGGAGTTCGACGCGGCCATCAAGGACAAGGCCCACATGATGATCACCGTGGGCCCCCAGATCCCGCTGATTGGCGAATACCGCTCCGCCATGCGCCAGTACGGGCAGATCAAACAGTATCTCACCACCCCCTTCACCATAGAGACCGCCAACAAGGAGATCGCGGTGCCCAACTGGCAGGAGCTGCTCACCGTGGTCCGGCAGGAGTCGTTTCGGGGCAGCAACCTCCAGCGTTACAAGGGTCTCGGTGAAATGAACCCCGAGCAGCTCTGGGATACCACGATGAATCCGGAAAAACGGACTCTGTTGCGGGTGAGTATCGAGGATGCGGCCCTGGCCGATGACATGTTCACCTGCCTGATGGGCGACAAGGTCGAGCCCAGGAGGGATTTCATTCAGAACCATGCCCTAGAGGTGGCGGATCTCGATATTTAGTTGCGGGTAAGTATCCCCCTCCCTTGACGGGAGGGGGCCGGGGGGTGGGTGAAGTCGCAACCAGCCGACCCACTAGCCAGTTCCCCCTCTCCCTAGCCCTCCCCCGCGAGGGGGGAGGGAATTTTTGCAACCCGTTCGGCCTGAGCATCAGGAATCAGTGGTTCGACAGGGCTCACCACGAACGGAAGAAGTCGTATGTTTTCAAAGAAGACTACCGTTCACCCTGAGCGTGTCGAAGGGTGTTTTTGGAGTTTTGCAACAGGCTCATTAAACAAGGATTTTTAATATGTCGGAAGAAATGACTCAAAATTTGCCGATCTCCTCGATTTCCATCGAAAAGGAATTAAAGAAATCCTATCTCGATTACGCCATGAGCGTCATCATCGGCCGGGCCTTGCCGGACGTGCGGGACGGCTTGAAACCCGTGCACCGCCGCGCCCTTTTCGCCATGCGGGAACTGAGCAACTTTCACAACCGGCCCCACCTCAAATCGGCCCGTATTGTCGGTGATGTCATCGGTAAGTACCACCCGCACGGCGATACCGCGGCCTACGACACCATCGTCCGCATGGCCCAGGATTTCTCCATGCGTTACCCGCTCGTCGACGGCCAGGGCAACTTCGGTTCGGTGGACGGCGATTCTCCTGCGGCCATGCGTTATACCGAAGCGAGGATGACCAAGATCGACCAGGAGATCATCGCCGATCTGGACAAGGAAACCGTTGATTTTATCCCCACCTACGATAACTCCCATATGGAGCCGGTGGTGTTCCCCTCCAGGATTCCCAACCTGCTGATCAACGGCTCCTCCGGCATTGCCGTGGGCATGGCCACCAATATCCCGCCCCATAACCTGGTGGAGGTGATGAACGGCCTGATCGCCATGATCGACGACCCCAACATCACGGTCAACCAGTTGATGGACCATATCACCGGTCCCGATCTCCCCACGGGCGCCTATATCTGCGGTCGGGCCGGCATCCGGGAGGCGTACGAAACCGGGCGCGGTTCCATTCTCATGCGCTCGAAAACCGAGGTGGAGAAGAGCAAGAGCGGCCGGGAATCCATCATCATCACCGAGATCCCGTACCAGCAGAACAAGGCCATGCTCATCGAGAAGATCGCCCTGTTGGTCAAGGAGAAGCGGATAGAGACCATCGCCGAGGTGCGCGACGAGTCCGACCGCCACGGCATGCGCATCGTGCTCGATCTGAAAAAGGACGCCATCGCCGAGGTGGTGATCAACCAGTTGTACAAGCTGACCCCGCTCCAGCGGAGCATGGGCATCATCCTGCTCTCCATCGTCAACAACCGGCCCGAGATTTTGAACCTGCGGCAGATTCTGGAATACTTCCTCCTGCACCGCAAGACCATCGTCTACCGCCGCACAGCCTACGACCTCAAAAAAGCCGAGGAAAAGGCCCACATTTTGGAAGGGCTCAAGATCGCCATCACCAACCTCGACGAGGTGGTGGAGCTGATCAAGAAATCCGCCAACCCCCAGGATGCCAAGATCGGGCTGATCGCCCGCTTCTCCCTCTCCGAGATCCAGGCCCAGTCCATCCTGGAGATGCGGTTGCATAGGCTCACCGGTCTGGAGCGGGAAAAGATCGTCAACGAGTACGAGGAGCTGATGAAACAGATCACCTGGTTCAAGCAGGTGCTGGCCGATCAGAACCTGGTGATGAAGATCATCCGCGACGAGTTCACCGAGATCATCGAGCAGTACGGCGACGAGCGGCGCACCGAGATCATCGAGGCCCCCGACGAGATCCTGCCTGAAGACATGATCATGCGGGAAGAGATGGTGGTAACGGTCACCCACGAGGGCTACATCAAGCGCAATCCGGTTGACCTCTACCGCTCCCAGCGGCGGGGCGGCAAGGGGGTCAAGGGCGCCAACACCATTGAGGATGATTTTGTCTCCAACATGTACACCGCCTCTACCCACGACACCTTCCTTTTTTTCACCAACCACGGCAAGGTCTTCTGGCGCAAGGTGTACGAGATCCCGCAGGCCGGGCGCATTGCCCGGGGCAAGGCCATCGTCAATCTCCTGGAGCTCACCGAGGGAGAAAAGGTTGCCGCCATTCTGCCGGTGAAAACCTTCGATATCCCCGAGGGCGAGGAATGCCACGTCATGATGGTCACCAAGAAGGGCGTGGTCAAGAAGACCGTGCTCGACGAGTTCCGCCGCCCCATCCGGCGCGGCAAGATTGCGCTGACCATCCGCGAGGACGACGAGATTTTGGGCGCGGTGCTGACCAACGGCTCCAACCATATCCTGGTCGTGACCCGTGGCGGCATGTCGGTGCGCTTCAACGAGCAGGATGTCCGCACCATGGGCCGCACGGCGACCGGGGTCAAGGGCATCAACCTTGCCGAGGGCGACGAGGTGGTTTCCGTTGATGTGGTGCACGAGGGCTCCTCGGTGCTGGTGGTCACGGAAAACGGCTACGGCAAGCGGAGCGAGGTGGACGAGTACCGGCTGATCAAGCGCGGCGGCAAGGGGGTTTTCGCCATCAAGGCCAGCGAGCGCAACGGCCAGGTGGTCGGGGCCATGCAGGTGACCGATGAAGACGAGCTGATGATGATCACCAACGGCGGCAAGATCATCCGCATGCCCATGCGCGATCTGCGGGTCATCGGCCGCAACACCCAGGGCGTGCGCCTCTTCAAGCTGGACGAGGGCGAAAAGGTTGTGGCGGTTGATCGGATGGCAGAGATCATCTCCGATGATGAGGAAGGCGAGGACGTGGAAACAACCTCCGAGGAATAAACGAGACTTCGCTGTTGATGGAAAATAAATGACTCAATTTCAATCAATTGAAGATGGTGTTGAGGTAAGCGGGCAAGCCGTTCTCGCATTCGTGAATGGGATGGGAGGGGCGAAAAACAAGGCCTTGCAGATCTTGCAGGAAAACGGAATCACAAACCCGGAAAAAGGAAATTGGTATTCTCAGCAAGCATTGCTGAATGCTTTTAAAAAAATTGCCGAGGATGTCGGTCCATTCACCTTGTATTGCATCGGTGCAAGGATTCCCCTGGATGCGCAATTCCCGCCGGATATCGACTCGCTTGAAACAGCGTTTGCTTCAATCAACACGGCGTATTACATGAATCACCGGGGCGGAAAAATCGGCAGCTATATGTTTCAGAAATCCCGGGACGGTTCTTTTCTTTTTACCTGTGATAACCCTTATCCCTGTGAGTTCGACAGAGGAATCATCGAGGGCATGGGCAGAAGATTCATTCCGGAAGGACGCTATCTGACGTGCAAGCATGATGATTCAGCTCCGTGCAGGAACAAAGGAGATGAATCATGCACGTATCGTGTGGAAATTACATAAGAATATTTCGCCACTCCCGCGGATGACGCAGGGCGATCCAGGCGGTTGACCGACATCACAAAGAGTCACAGGATATCCATGAGCCATCCCGGGGAGATAGCAGTTATAGGTGCAGGGAGCTGGGGAACCGCTCTGGCCAAGCTCCTTGGCGACAAGGGGTTCAGTGTGGATCTCTGGGCCCATCGGCCGGAGCATGTGGCCGGTCTCCTCCTGGATCGGGAAAATACCACCTACCTCCCCGGCTTTCCCTTGCCCACCACGGTGCGCCCCACCGCTGATCTGGCCCAGGCTGTTTCCGGGAAATCGGTGGTGGTCATGGTGGTTCCCTCCCATGTCTACCGGGAGGTGTTCACCCTCCTTGCTCCCCATCTGGCTCCCAACGCCGCGATCATCTCCGCCACCAAGGGCGTTGAAAACGAGACCCTGCTCACCATGAATCAGGTGATGGGTGAGGTGCTGGCCTCACTGTGTCCGGATTTCAAGGGGCAGCTCGGGGTGCTGGCCGGGCCGAGTTTTGCCAAGGAGGTGGCCGCAGGCATCCCCACCGCCGTGACGGTCGCGGCCCCCACCATCGAGGGGGCCAGGTTTTTTCAGGATATCTTTCACACCGAACGGTTCCGGGTCTACGCAGGCACCGATGTGATCGGCATGGAGCTGGGCGGGGCGCTCAAGAACATCGTCGCCATAGCAGCGGGCATCTGCGACGGGTTGGGCTACGGCACCAACACCCGCGCCGCCCTCATCACCCGAGGGCTGGCCGAGATCACCCGGCTGGGGGTGGCCATGGGCGCCAAGCCCCTCACCTTTTCCGGCCTGGCGGGCATGGGCGATCTGGTCCTTACCTGCACCGGGGATCTGAGCCGAAACCGGCAGGTTGGCCTCAAGCTCGGGCAGGGCAAGACATTGCAGCAAATCCTCGCCGAGATGGAGATGGTTGCCGAGGGTATCAAAACCACCCGTTCCGCCATGGCTCTGGCCAAAAAGATCGGGGTGGAGATGCCCATTCTGGAGCAGGTTTATGCCATGATCTACGAGGACAAGCCGTGTGGCGAGGCGGTTCAGGCCCTGCTTGGCCGCGATTCGAAAGAGGAGATGGCAGAGGTTTGATGTATCTGCGTCTGATTTTTTCAGCTATGAAAGCAGCAATCCGGCATTGTCCGATGAGAAAATTGCAACATGCAAAAAAATCCCCTCTCCCCTTGCGGGAGAGGGATAGGGTGAGGGGGAAGGTGCAGGAGGTGAGGCTATCGGCGAGTTCACCCACCCCCCAGCCCCCTCCCGTAAAGGGAGGGGGGCTTCATGACAGCCGCCAAGAATGAATGCCACCCGACCGGATCGTATGTGGCCATTTTTTTTTCCATCCACTACGTGCTCAAGGCGGAACAGCTGCTCAAAGCCGGCAACATCGCCTTGGATGTGGTGCCGGTGCCCCGGGAAATCAGCGGGGATTGCGGCATGGCCATAACCTTTGCCCCGGCGCAATTGGCAGCGGTGCAGTCTATTTTGAATGCAGCCGGGATCGATATTGCCCGGATTTTTTGCAAGGAAGCGGAAGGGGTTTTTCGCGAGATACCGTGGAAGGTGGATTCGTAATAACTCGAAGTGTGCGGTAACCCGGTGCTTCGACAAGCTCGCATGAGCTGGAGTGGCGCAAGCCGCTCCTGTGTTTTCCCCCATTGTCACGCAGCCGAGCACCGGAGAGGCTGCCGAAAAAGGGCTTTGCACTGTCTGAGCGAAGCGAGTTTGCAAAGCCCCGGCAGCATCGAGGAGCACAGGGCATCCCGCCTGCGGCGGGACAAGTGGCGGGGTGCCTTTTCTTTGGTTCGTTTCTTTGGGCAAGCAAAGAAATGAACAGTACCAATGTTGCCGGGATACATTCTGAAGTTATTCGGCGCGTTCAGGAGAGCCCCTGTCGCAAGAGCCGTTGTTAAGAGATCCTCATGGAAGGAACAATGAGCAAACTGAAACTGACCAGCACCGTCAAAGCCGCTGGTTGAGCCGCCAAATTGAGTCCGGGGGACCTGGACCAGATATTGTGCGGCCTTGACCTGCCCACCGATGCGAACCTGATCGCCGGCGCGGCAACGGGCGAGGATGCCGGGGTGTACCGTCTCAACGACGACACCGCCCTCATCCAGACGGTGGATTTTTTCACCCCCATTGTCGACGACCCCTACCAGTTCGGGCAGGTGGCTGCGGCCAATGCGCTTTCCGACGTCTACGCCATGGGCGGCAAACCGCTCCTGGCCATGAACCTGGTGGCCTTTCCCATCAAGGAGCTGGGGAGGTCCGTTCTGCAGGAGATTTTGCGCGGCGGGTTGGACAAGATCAAGGAGGCCGGGGCCTTGCTGGTGGGCGGGCACTCCATCGAAGACGCCGAATTGAAATACGGGCTTTCCGTAACCGGGGTGGTGCATCCCAACCGGGTGATCCTCAACTCCGGGGCTCAAGCTGGCGATTTGCTGCTGCTCACCAAGCCGTTGGGCACCGGCATCCTCTCCACCGCCCTCAAAGGCGGCGTGGCCGCAAAAGGCACCGAGGCCATGATCACCCAGGTCATGGCCACCCTGAACCGGGAGGCGGCCCAGCTCATGCAGACCGTGGGTCCGCATGCCTGCACCGACATCACCGGCTTCGGCCTGGTGGGGCATCTCTACGAAATGGCCCTTGCCTCGGGCGTGGCCATCCGCATCGATTCGCGCTCGGTGCCGGTGCTGCCCGGGACCCTGCACCATGCCTCCATGGGCATCATTCCGGAAGGGGCGCACAAAAACAAGGCGTTCTACGCCCCGCATATGAAAAGCGGGCTTGAAGAACTGGACCCCCTGGAGATGGTCCTTGTCGATCCGCAAACCTCTGGCGGCCTGCTCATTGCCGCCTCCGCCGAGGGGATAAACTCCATTGCCGAGCGGCTGGGCAAACGGGATTACCCCTTGGATTTCGGCATCATCGGCGAGGTGGTGGCGGGTAAACCAGGAACCATTGAAATCGTCTGATCGGCTGGGGATAGCATCAGGTATGTTCAAATTTTTTCTGGATTATAGCGGCGGCAAGGAAAAAAATGGCCGCGGTCCGGTGACGGACGAGCTGATCAGGCTGGTGCTTGATTCCGGACACTCCAGCAATATTTCGGTGTTTGTCCTGGCGGTTGCCTTGATCGTCATGGTGCGGCCGATTATTGCGCCTGTTGTCTGGCAAGGCTGGCTTGCCGGGATGTTCCTGCTCTTTCTTCTCAAGTTTGGGGCTATCTTCTGCTACCACGGGAAGAAGAAAAACAGCGAGGCCGGAATCCAGACCTGTGTGCGGGCCTATGTCTTCCTGATATTCCTCACCGGCGTCATGTGGGGGCTCGGGGTGCTTTTGTTTTTCAAGCATAATGCCATCATTGAACAGATGGCGGTATTTTTTATTATTGCCGGGCTTACCGCCGGCGCCATTCCCATTCTCTCGCCCCTGCGCAAGCTCTATTATGCGTATATCGCCGGCCCGTTGCTGCCCTTTGTCTGTTTGCTCCTGCACTACGGCGGCCAGTATTACACCATCATGGCCAGCATTATGGTGTTGTACACCCTGATGCTGATCAACTCGGCGACCCGCGTGCAGCAGTCCCTGATCACCTCCCTGGAGATGAGTTTTGCCAATGAGGCGTTGGTGGCGGACCTCCGGCAGGCCAGCGAGGAAGGCGAGGCCCTCAACCTGGAGCTTATCACCGAAAACGATCGGCGCAAGGCCACGGAAGACGAGCTGGTTCAGGCCCGTGACGCCGCCGAGGCAGCCAGTCGCGCCAAGGATGAGTTTCTCGCCAACATGAGCCATGAGATCAGGACGCCCATGAACGGCATCCTCGGCACCCTGCAGCTTTTGCAGGACACCAAAATGGATGGGGTCCAAAGCGACTATGTGAAGATCGCCTATTCCTCGGCGGAGTCGTTGCTCTCCATCCTGAACGATATCCTTGATTTTTCAAAAATTGCCGCCCGCAAAATGGTGCTTGAGGATATTCCCTTCAGTCTGCAGGCCTTGGTGCAGGATCTGGTGACCCTGCTCACCAGCCAGGCCCAGGCAAAAAATGTGGCCCTGGTCGCGGAGATCGACCCACGGGTGCCGGAGATGCTTCTCGGCGACCCTACCCGGATGCGGCAGGTGTTGATCAATTTCATGACCAACGGTATCAAGTTCACCGAGCAGGGCGAGGTGCGGGTTGTGGTGCAGTGCCTGTCCGCCTTTGCTTCCCGGGTGATGTTGCGGATTGAGGTCCGCGATACCGGCATCGGCATCTCCGAAAAAAAACAGCACGATCTCTTCCAGAGCTTTACCCAGGCAGACGGCTCCACCACCAGGAAATATGGCGGCACCGGCCTGGGGCTGGCCATTGTCCGTCAGCTTGTCCTGCTGATGGGCGGCAAGATAGGGGTGGAGAGCGTGCCGGGCCAGGGCTCCGTCTTCTGGTGCGAGCTGGATTTTCCCGTGGCGGCCTTGGGCGCGCAGGACGAGGAGAAGAAAGCGCAGGCACCCCAGGCGGAAGGCGTTTTGCAGGGCCATGTTCTGCTGGTTGAAGACAACAAGGTCAATCAGCTGGTGGCCGGCAAGATGCTCGCCGGTATGGGGCTGACCGTCGATCTTGCCGAGAACGGGGAAAAGGCGCTGGCTGCCCTGGCGGAGAACCGCTACGACCTGGTGCTCATGGATTGCCAGATGCCGGTGCTGGATGGCTACGAAGCCACGAGAGCGTTTAGGAGCAGGGAGGTCCAGGGAGAAAAGCGGCTGCCGATTATCGCCATGACCGCCAACGCCATGGAGGGAGACCGGCGGCAATGTCTGGAGGCGGGCATGGATGACTATCTTGCCAAGCCGGTGAAAAAAGAGCTGCTGCGCAAGCTCCTGGGACAATGGCTTGGCCCCGTTTCTTCTTAAATGCTTGTCATTATGTGTTAAATCGTGAAAAAGCTTGAGTAGTTACCCCAATCCGTGCTATAGAACGGGAACGGACGCCGTTGTTTTCTCCTTTTTGGAGGCGCCGGACCCGTTTGACATTACCTGAAGATGTGTGACGAGGGACCGCGGACCGGTCCCTTAATTTTTTTACCCGTCTCCAGATGGGCCAATTGTTGGCCGTTGCGCTATCCGCCAATTTTGTGCGTTGGGTTTTTTGATAGCGGTTGTTATGTATGCACATGAGGGAGGATGGATCAATGAATATGTATATCGGCAATCTTGCTTTTGGAGTCACCGAAGAAGAGCTGAAAGAACTTTTTTCCGCGTACGGCGAGGTCGCCAGCATCAGTCTGGTCAAGGATCGGTTTTCCGGGCAGTCCAAGGGCTTTGGCTTTATCGAGATGCCCAGCAACTCCGAGGCGGATAAGGCGATCAAGGCCCTGAACAAGACCATGCTTAAAAACCGCGAACTGAAGGTGAATCAGGCCGAGGTGAAGAAGAAAGACAAGAAGCGGCGGCGTCCCAGCTATTGAAGGGAAAAAGGAACCGCCGAAAAAACGAGTGATTACGGAAGCAGGTTGGGCCGGTTGGCCAGCCTGCTTTTTTTTGTGTTTTGTGACATGCCAGGGGAAGTGCCCGGGGTTCAAGGGGCACAAGGGAGAGCGATGGATACCAGAATAGCGGCCCTGCTTGAGGCGATCAAGAAGCTTGAAAAAGAGCTCCGCCTTGAGATTGAGAAAAAAGAAGCGGATTTTTACTATACCATCATCGGCAAAAAGGTCCGTTTCGAGGCGGAGGTCAGAAGACGGCATCGAAGCCTGGTGTACCGCCTTTCGCGCTACCTGCCCGAAGCCTCGCTCTTCAACCTCCTCACCGCGCCGCTCATCTGGTTCATGCTGATTCCGGCCCTGTTTCTCGATCTGTCGGTCACGGTTTTTCAGGCGGTCTGCTTCCGGATCTACGGCATCCCCAGGGTGAAACGGCGCCGCTACCTCGTCATCGACCGCCACTCCCTGGCCTATCTGAACATCATCGAGAAGTTCAACTGCGTCTACTGTGGGTACTTCAACGGGCTGATCGCCTATGTCCAGGAGGTGGCGGCCCGCACCGAGCAGTTTTGGTGCCCGATCAAGCATGCCCGGCGGCTGGCCGCCATGCACAGCCGCTATGCGAAATTCCTGGAGTACGGCGATGCCGAGGGGTACCGCCTCCATCTTGAGGAGGTGCGGCGGGCCTTTGCCGATCTGGACAACGATGAGGCGCCATGAAAACCCTTGCCTGGGTAGCCATCTATCTGGCGGCCTTGGTCTGGTCGGCCATTGAGCCAAAAGATTTTTTCACCTGGTTTCTGGAGGTGCTGCCCGCCCTGATCGCAGCCGGGGTACTCGTTGCCACCCGCCGCCGTTTTCCGTTGACTCCCCTTGTTTATGTCCTTATTCTGCTCCATTGCCTGATTTTGATGCAGGGCGGCCACTACACCTATGCCGGCGAACCCTTGTTCAACCGGCTCAAGGAGGTGTTCGGCTGGTCGCGCAACAATTACGACAAACTGGGCCACCTTGCCCAGGGCTTTATCCCGGCCATGGCGGCCAGGGAGATTCTGCTCCGCAAGGCGGTGGTCCGCGGGCGCGGGTGGCTCAATTTCCTGGTGGTCTGTGTCTGCCTTGCGATCAGCGCTTTCTACGAGCTGTTGGAGTGGTGGGTGGCGGCCCTGTCCGGCACGGCGGCCGATGCTTTTCTCGCCACCCAGGGCTATGTTTTGGATACCCAGTCGGATATGGCCTTTGCCCTGCTGGGAGCTATTTCCGCCCTGTTTCTGCTGGGGAAGAGGCATGACCGGCAGCTGGCCGAGCTGCCGGGAGGAGGATGAGAGGATGAACTGTGATCGATGCCATAAAGCGATGGCGCCCGGGGAAGAAGAGCTCTTCCATGGCCAGGCGCTCTGTGAAGACTGCTACATGGATGCCTTTTCCCCGACCCGGACCTGCGATCCGTGGGCGGTGCGCAGCGCCACGCACTGCAAGGACAGCGAGGGCGGGACTGCCATGACTGCGGGGCAGGAGAAGATCCTCGCCATCCTGCGGGAAACCGGCGGGGCTGGGATCGATCTCCTGTCGGCACGGCTGGGCGGCAAGCCCGCGGATATTCAGCGGGATCTCGCGGCCCTGCGCCATATGGAAAAGGTGCGCGGCGCCCTGCGGGACGGGGAAAAGATTTTCCGTCCCTGGTGAGCTCAGAAAGAAATCTCCTCCCATTCCCTGCCCTGTGCTCGGGCCACCTCCCGGCTGACGAGTTTCCCCTGGTACACATTCACCCCCCGCAATAAGGGCCGCTCTTCCCGCATCGCCCTGTCAATACCCTTGCCGGCAATGGCCAGACAGTAAGGCAGGGTGGCGTTGGTCAGGGCGAAGGTGGAGGTGCGCGGCACCGCGCCCGGCATGTTGGCCACGCAGTAATGGATGATGGAGTCCACCGTAAAGACCGGATCGGAATGATAGGTGGGGCGGGAGGTTTCCGCGCAGCCGCCCTGGTCGATGGCCACATCGACGATGACCGCTCCGGGCCGCATAAGCCCTAGCATTTCCCGGCTGATCAGCTTTGGCGCCCGTCCGCCCGGCGTCAGGACCGCGCCCACCACCAGGTCGGCCCGGCCAAGTTCCTCCTCGATGGCGTGCCGGCTGCTGGCCAGGGTAATGATCCGGCCCCGGAACAGGTCGTCCAGCGCGGTCAGGCGGCGGAGGTTGCGGCCCAGCACGGCAACCTCCGCGCCAAGGCCCACGGCCATTTGCGCCGCATTGGTAGCCACGGTGCCGCTCCCGAGGATGGCGACCCGGCCCGGCGCCACGCCGGGAACCCCGGCCAGCAGCACCCCGCGTCCGCCTGCTTCCTTTTCCAGAAAACGGGCGCCCACCTGGATGGCCATGCGGCCCGCCACCTGGCTCATGGGGGCCAGGAGCGGCAAAAAACCGTTGTCGAGCTGCACTGTCTCGTAGGCCACCCCGGTCACCCGGGCATCGAGCAGCACCTGGGTCAGCTCCGGGAGCGGGGCCAGGTGGAGGTAGGTGTAGAGGATCAAACCCTGGCGCAGCAGCGGATATTCGGGCCGAAGCGGCTCCTTGACCTTGACGACCATCTCCGCCCTGCCCCAGACCTCGCCGGGTGTTGCCGCTATTGCACCCCCGGCGGCCCTGTATTCGGCATCGTCAATGCCGCTGCCCGCTCCGGCCCCCTGTTCGACGAGGACCGTATGCCCAGCGCTGGTCAAGGCCCGCGTCCCGGCCGGGGTCATGCCAACCCGGAACTCCTTTTCCTTGATCTCTTTTGGTACGCCGATGATCATCTCTGTTTCTCCTGGGTGTCCTGTGCATCCGCGGTGAGGCGTTTGAGAAAATCGTTAAGCCGGGCGGGATCCCGCAGCTCCTCCTCGTCACCAATCGGCAGACCGGGAAAGCGCTCCATGACCAGACGGGCAAAGAGGCCGGGGCTGTAGGCAATCGGGGTTTCCCCGCTCCCTGTTTCATACACCGCTACCCGCCTGCCGCAGGAGGGCGAACGGCTTTTGAGGATCAGACCGCCAATACCCTCGTCCTTGAGCGTGGCCAGCCGCTGGGCGGACCAGGAGCGCAGCCGGCCGCTCAGGTCGCTGCGGCTGGTGATGGTCATCAGCCTTGGGTTTTCCGGATCCCCTTCAAGGCGCATGGGCTCGCGGGGCACGCCCAGACCGCAGTCGCATTCCGGGCAGAGCGGCACCAGGGCGACGGATTGCCCCAGAGCTTCCACGAGCAGGGGCTCGTGCCGATGGCCGCCGTCGTAGCGGGTATTCTGGCCAAAGAGGCAGGCGCTGATTCCGATTGTGATTGGGGTGTTCATGAAGATATTGTAGCATGAAAAAAAACTGGGGAGGACAAAAGATGTCGCGGGGATTCAGGCTTGGTGCTTTTACCATCCATTGGTTGCAGGGCGGGATGTTTGAGATCGACGGCGGCTCCATGTTCGGCGTGGTGCCCCGGGTGCTCTGGGAGCAGAAATGCGCCTCCACCCCGGACAGCCATGTTCTTCTGGCAAATGCGCCCATGCTGGTGCAAACTCCCCATGGCAACGTGCTCATCGAGACGGGGTTGGGCAACAAGCTGACAAAAAAGCAGCACGAGATCTTCCGGGTGCGGCGGGAATGGGATCTCCCGGCTGAATTGGCCCGGCTGGGGCTGTCCCGCGAGGCGATCAGCCATGTCGTCCTCACCCACGGCGATTTTGACCATGCCGGCGGCGTAACCATGTGCAATGAAACGGGCGGCCTGGAGCTGACCTTTCCCGCGGCCATGCACCATGTCCAGCGTCAGGAATGGGAGGATGTGCTGGCTCCCAACAAACGGTCGGCCAGCGCCTATTGGCCGGAGAATTTCGCTGGCTTGGCAGAGGGGAAGAATCTGCGGTTGATCGATGGCGAGGAGGAGATTATGCCGGGGGTGCGGCTGGTGCGCACCGGCGGCCACACCCGGGGACATCAGGCGGTCTGGCTTAAATCAGGGAGAGAGGCGGCTCTGCATCTGGGCGATCTCCTGCCCATGCCCGTCTACAGCAATCCGCTCTGGATCATGGCCTACGACAATTTTCCTCTCGATTCCATTGCGGCCAAGGAACAGTTTCTCGGCCAGGGGATGGGCAAGGATGCCTGGTTCCTTTTTTATCATGATCCTGAGATCCTGGCCTGCAAGCTCGACGAGGCTGGCGCGGTGCGGGAACCCTTTTGCGCGTGAGCGGGGCCTTGGTTCGGCCTCTTCCCTGTTTGCGGCTGGCGCAGGCAAAAAGGCCTTGCCTTTGCGAAAAAATGTGGCATAAACCGTGAGAGATTTTTCTTGTTGGTTTTCCCGAAAAAAGGTAACACGCCACCTCTCCCTGCAACAGGGTCTCGTGCGTCGGAGCTGCAGGAACATGGCTGAAAAACTGAAAATTCTGATTGCCGAAGACGAAGAGGTAACCCGTCATCTTTTTCAGATAGCCTTCCGGGACGAGGAAAAGTTTGAAGCCCGGCAGGTCAGCGATGGAGAGGAGGCCCTGGTTGCCCTTAAGGCCTGGCACCCCGATATCGTCTTACTTGATATCATGATGCCGCAGATGAACGGTTTTGAGACCCTGCAGGTCATCCGGCAGACCCTGCATGACACGGCCACCACGGTGATCATGGTCAGCTCCGTCAGCGACAAGCAGGATATCGTGGCCTGCGCCAAGCTCGGCATCCAGGGCTATGTGCTCAAGCCCTTTCAGGTGAAAAACCTGGCCGAAACCGTGGTCGGGTATCACCGGAAGGCAAAAAAAGCGATGCAGCCTTCCACCCTTAGAGCGGCAAAATCTGCACCTCCTCCCTGATGGGGTGGGCGCCCTGCAAAAACAAGCCTTTGCGTCCGTCAATGCTGATCGCATCGCCGAAACGGATCTCGCGGCCATTGATCTCGCAACGCTCTTCCGCCTCGTACACCTTCAGGGCCGTACAGCCCACCACACAGGTTTTTTCCAGACGGATGGTCACCACCGCCGCGTGGGAGGTCTGACCGCCCCGGGCGGTGAGCAACCCCTCGGCCATGG
>JAJZRF010000050.1 GCA_021847425.1 Deltaproteobacteria bacterium
GGATCATCATCCTGCTCGGCCTGGTGCCTGGCCTGCCCCACATCCCTTTTATCCTGCTGGGCATGGGCATGGGCGGGATCTCCCTGATGGCTTTCAATAAATCCGCAGCCGACAAGGAAGAGCAGAAGGTTGCGCAAGAAAAAGAAAAGAAAGCGACCACCCCGCTGCCCGGCGCGCCGGAAACGGTGGAAAGCCTGCTGCCCCTCGATGTTTTGCAGCTTGAAGTCGGTTACGGTCTCATCCCTCTGGTTGATGAGGCCCAGGAAGGCGATCTGCTGGAACGCATCCGGGCCATCCGGAGGCAGTTTGCCATGGACATGGGCATGATTATCCCGCCCTTGCATGTGCGCGACAATCTCCAGCTCAAACCCGACCAGTATGTCCTGCTCCTCAAAGGGGTTGAGGTCGCCAAGGGCGAGATCATGATGGGCCATCTGCTGGCCATGGACTCCGGCATGGCCAAACGGAAGATTGAGGGGATTCCCACCATGGAACCGGCCTTCCAGCTGCCCGCCCTCTGGATAGACCAGGAGAAAAAAGACGAGGCCCAGGTGGCGGGCTACACCGTGGTTGATCCCTCCACGGTTATTGCCACCCATCTCACCGAGGTGCTGCGCACCCACGCCGATGAACTGCTGGGCCGCCAGGACACCCAGAAGCTCCTCGACAATCTGGCCAAAACCCATCCCAAGGTGGTGGAGGAACTGGTGCCTAACCTGCTGCCCCTGGGCCTTGTCCAGAAGGTTCTCCAGAACCTTCTGCGGGAGCGGGTATCCCTGCGCGACCTGCTGACCATCTGCGAGACCCTGGCTGACTTCGCTCCCTTGGGCAAGGACCCTGACATCCTTACCGAATATGTACGGCAGAAGCTGGCCCGCTCCATTATCAGCGCCTTTACCGATGATCAGGGGACGCTCACGGTGCTCACCCTGTCCACCCAGGTCGAAGACATGGTGCGCGAATCGCTCCAAAAAAGCGACCAGGGCGTTTTCCTCAATCTGGAACCCAACCTGGCCCAACGCCTTCTGGCCTCGGCAAAGAGCATGGTGGAAAAAGTTTCCCTGGACGGCTATCAACCCATCATCATCTGTTCCCCGATTATCCGCCGCCATTTCCGGCGGCTCATGGAAAGGTTCATGCCCCACGTCATTGTCCTTTCCCATAACGAGTTGACCACACAGACCCAACTGCAATCCCTGGGGACAATCGAACTCAACCCCAAGAAATAGGTAACTACTCAGGTGGATAGACCGAAGGTTGAAGGTTTTTAGGGGAAAATTCTGACGAGATAGTGGTATTGATATATCAGGCGACCGCAAGGTTCTTGATCCGAGCGTTACGTGATGATTGATCGTCAGTCTTCAGCCCTCAGTCTAAATTAAAATACCTGAGTAATTACGGAAACAGGAGTGAGGAGCAGCGATGCGAATCAAACGTTTTGAAGCCTCGGATACATACAGCGCCATGGCCATGGTCAAGGAAGAACTCGGGGAGGATGCGGTTATTCTTTCAACCCGCAACCTTCCCGGGAAAAGCGGCTCCGCCAGAGGCGGACCGAGGATTGAAGTCGTGGCGGCCATGGAATATGACCCGGAACCGGAGATTACCCTGCCGCCCCCGGAATCACCCGGCAAGGAATCCCCTCGGCCAAAAGCCGTGGGGTACGGATACCACTCCGTGCGCCAGGGCACGCCAAAACAAACCCTGCCACGCCCCGGCTTTGACAGCAGCCTTTCCGCCGAGCTTTCCGCCCGTACCCTGCCAGCGGACAAGGGTGCCAAAGCGGCGGCAAAGGTCCATTTCGAAGCCAACGACCTGAGGCTGCGCTTTGCCAATTTCCTGCGGCGTCAATACTGCGCCAAGGAAGAGCTTGAAAGCCGCTCTTCGGACCAAGCCCTTGGTGAAGCCGCAACAAAAGGCGGCCGGCCCGACCCGAAACAGGTTGCCCAGTGGCGGGACAAGATCATCGATCAGCTGCAGATAACCCCTCTTGCCATCGGCATCAGCAAGGCGCCCACCGTGGTGGCCCTGATCGGCCCCACCGGGGTGGGCAAAACCACAACCGCCGCGAAAATCGCCGCCTGGTACAGCATCCACGAAGGGTTGAAGGTGGCGCTCCTTTCCATGGACTGTTACCGGATCGGCGCCACGGATCAGCTGCGAACCTATGCCAAGATCATGCGATTGCCCTGCGAAATCGCCCTGCGCAAAAAGGATCTGCAGCTGGCGCTTCTCCGTCACCAGGACAAGGATCTGATCATCATCGACACTGCGGGCAAGAGCCCCTATGATCCGAACCATATCAGGGAGCTGTCCGAATGGTTTTCCCTGAAAAACGGGATAGAGCCGTATCTCGTCCTCAGCGCCACCTGCAAAAAGGAAGACCTGCAACAGATTCTCGTCACCTACAAGCCCCTGCGGGTCAAGGGCTTGATTCTCTCCAAGCTCGATGAAACCAGGGCATACGCCACCCTCTGCCAATTGCTGGCCGGAGCGGCGCTGCCCATTTCCTGCCTGTGCACCGGCCAGAGGGTTCCGGAGGATTTCCTCCTTGCCTCCCGGGAGTTCCTGCAGACCTTGTTCGGGCAGGGATGGCAGGCAGCCGCCGGCGACCTTGCCACCGAGGCCCAAGGCAAATGGACCCAATGATGATGGACTCGCAAAAATGAAAACTCCCCACATGTCCGTGCACACGATCAAAGGTTACAAAGTGACAACCGTTGTAATCGCGTTTTTTTCGCGATTACAACAATGACCACACCCGGGGAACTCTCATGAATCAGGCAGAAACACTGGAAAAAATTATGACCCACTCGCAAGCCCGGAAAAAAACCATGGCGCCCCCCCGCAACAGCACCGAGCCCCAGCCGCGGGTTATTTGCGTGACCAGCGGCAAGGGCGGGGTCGGCAAAACGAATATCGTCACCAACCTTGGCTATGCCTTGGCAAAAGAAGGAAAGAAGGTGCTGATCCTGGATGCGGACCTGAATCTGGCCAACGTCGATATCCTGCTCGGCCTGACCCCGCGTTACAACCTCCACCACGTTTTCATGGGCGAAAAGACGCTCCAGGAGGTTCTGGTGCAAGGCCCGGCCGGCCTGCTCATCCTGCCGGCCAGTTCCGGCATCATGGAACTGGCTGATCTTACGGAGCAGCAACGGTTGTACTTTCTTGCCGAAATGTCCGCCCTGGCCCAAAAAATCGAGATCATGCTGATCGATACGGCCGCCGGCATTAACAACAATGTCATCTACTTCAATCTGGCCGCGCGGGAACGCATTGTCATCCTGACCCCGGAACCAACCTCCCTGACCGATGCCTACGCGCTGGTCAAGGTTCTCTCCAGCAAGCATGACGTGAAACGGTTTCGCATCCTGGTCAATCTTGCCCGTTCCGAAAAAGAGGCCCTGGCCGTTTTCCGGAAGTTGAGCATTGTGGCCGACCGTTTTCTTGACTCTCTTTCCCTGGATTATCTGGGGTATATCCCCTATGACAGCAAGCTGCCCACAGCGGTTCGCGAACAGCGTCTGGTTTCAGACATCTTCCCCGATGCCCCATCCAGCCGGATGTTCAGCAAACTGGCCGGGAATATTTTTCAGGAAGAGCCCGAGATGAAAGCCGACGGAAACATTAAATTTTTCTGGCAGGGACTCGTTGATCTGTAATATACTTTTTCATATTGCAGGCTACCAATCTCCTTTGCCCCCGCGGGCCTATCCGGTATGAGCAAACAGCCGTCACCGAAGTTCAAGGACTATACGAATACCTTTTTCAGCCCGGCAGAACCACTCAGCGCCGAAAAACGCAACGAGCTGATTCTGACCTACACCCCGCTGATCAAGTATATCGCGGCACGCCTGGCGGCGCGTCTCCCCGCGCAGGTCTCGCTCGATGATCTCATCAGCTGCGGGATCATCGGCCTCATCGACGCCATCAACAAATTTGATGTGTCCAAGAATGTTCAGTTTAAAACCTATGCCGAATTCAGGGTCAAGGGGGCGATGCTGGACGAACTTCGAGCGCTGGACTGGGTTCCGCGCTCCATCCGGCGAAAAACCACCGACCTGGAAAAAGCCTATGCCGACATCGAAAGACAGGCGGGCAGGCCGGCCACGGACGAGGAAGTAGCCCAGAATATGGGCCTTGCCCTTGATGATTTCTACAAGCTTCTCGATGAAACCAAATCCGTCTCCTTCATGGATATTGAATTTCTTCGGCAGAAAGCAACGGAAACGAACGATCCCACCCTGGCGGAAACCTTTGCCATGGATGACCATGACCCCTTCACGGCCATCAACCTCTCCCAAATCCGGGAACTCATCGCGGGCGCCATCTCCGAGCTGCCGGAAAAGGAAAAACTGACCGTCTCCCTCTATTATCAGGACGAACTGACCATGAAGGAAATCGGCGAGGTGCTGGGCTACACGGAATCGCGCATTTCCCAGATGCACAGCAAGGCCATGTTCCGACTCCGCGCCAAGCTGAAAAAAGCCCTGGCGAGTTAACGGGAGCCCACAACCATTTTTTGAGCAGCCATTGAAGAAACACCCCGGAAATATGTGGCTGCCCGCCGCAACCCTCTTTTTTTATTTCCAAAACCAACTGTTACAGTTACAATAAAAAAATATGGCTGATTATTCACACTGTACACATGCCCCAAGCTCTTCGTACCATACGCTGTTAGGGAGGAAATATGGCTGCTGATCCTAATATGAAAATTCTCGTGGTTGACGATTTTGCCACCATGCGACGCATAGTGAAAAACATTCTCACCCAGCTTGGCTTCAAAAACATCATTGAAGCGGATGACGGCACCACCGCCCTGAATGTCCTGAAATCAGAAAAAATCGGCCTTATCGTCTCGGACTGGAACATGCCGAAAATGACCGGCCTGGACCTGCTCAAAGCGGTGCGGGCCGATGCCAGCATGGCCAATACGCCTTTCATCATGGTGACTGCGGAAGCACAGCAGGACAATATTATTCTGGCGGTCAAGGCCAAGGTCAGCCAGTACATCGTTAAACCCTTCACCGCCGAAACCCTTTCCGAAAAACTCAACAAAATATTCTGATATAAAACATGGCTGACGACCGTCCCCAGTCTGTTGATCAGTTTGCCAGCGCGGATACTCCTGCGGAGCACGATGAAACAAACTGGGGCGAGGATTGGGAATCCGCCTTCCAGGCCGAGGATGACGCCTTTTTCTCCGACGGGAAAGAGGAAGAATTTTTTCTTGAGGAAAACGAGCCGACCGCCACTGCCGGAGTTGGAGCCAATGACCTGGACTCCTCTCTGGAAAAAACCCTTTCCGGCATCCCGGATCACGATGCTGCCTCTGTTGCCCACCCAGGAAAGGGCCTTGCCGGTGCGGGGGCAATAACCTCCCTTGTCCTTTCCGGAAAAAAAATCGTCCAGGAACAGCTCTCCCGGCTCCAATCCTTCCCCATTTTTGTCCGCATCCCTCTGTACGCCCTGCCCTTTCTCATTATCGGCATCTTTTTCGTTTTGAGCGACACACTGAAGCCCACCCCGCCCCTTCTCCAGACCGCCCCCTCCCCTGCCCGGCATCCAGGCCCGGCAGCCCCCCAGGCAGCCAGCCAAGCCAGCCAGCTTACTCCGGGAAAAGTCAGGGAAAAATGGGCCTTTCCCGCTTTCATTATTCCAATAAAAAATCCGGACAGTGATCAGCCCGTTACTTTTGTCCTCGTTGATATCACCCTGATTGCCTCCCTTAATGAACAGAAAGATCCCCCTGCGGACAAAAAAATATTTGTCCGCGACATCATCTATCAATTTTTCCAGAACAAGCCTCTTGATGAGTTGCGCAGGTTTTCCCTGGCCCGTGGCGAGATGAACCGGGAACTGCACGCCTGGCTTCTGAAACAATGGCCCGAGGCTCCCATCGAATCAATTATCTTTAACCAGTACCACCTCTCCTGATTTCTCCCTGGCCGCCAAGAGGATGGGAAATTACAAAACTGTATTTAGACAAAAAAGTTTTTACTTTTTTGTTATTTTATTACTCTTCCTCTCTCCCGGACATCACCACGATATACACGAAAAATCATAGCGTTGCGCGACAAATAATTCGCTGGCACGCCTTTTGCTTTACGTTTTCACCCAGCATGCATCGCTACTCCACTGACATAATGAATAAGTTTAACCAATTAAGCACAGAGAGGCTTCGTTTATGAATACAGGTGATACCGCGTTCATGCTGATCGCCACCGCCCTGGTCATGCTGATGACCCCGGGGCTGGCGCTTTTTTATGGCGGCATGGTCCGCTCAAAAAATGTTCTCAGCACGGTGCTGCAAAGTTTTGTCTGCCTTGGCATTGTTTCGATAATCTGGGTGATTTATGGCTATTCCTTGGCCTTTGGCCCTGACGTCCATGGCCTGATCGGCAATCTGGACTGGGCGGGCCTTGCCGGGGTCGGCCTTGAGCCAGGCAAGTACTCCGCCACCATCCCCCACCTGTTGTTTTGCGCGTTTCAGCTCATGTTCGCCGTCATTACCCCGGCGCTGATCACCGGCACCTTTGCGGAACGGGTTAAATTCCCCGCTTTTCTCCTGTTCACCGTCCTCTGGTCCACTCTGGTATATCTTCCCGTCTGCCACTGGGTCTGGGGCGGTGGCTGGGTCAGCGGCCATGGCGGCCTTGATTTCGCGGGCGGCACCGTCATCCACATCAACTCCGGCGCGGCAGCCCTTGTCGCCGCTCTGGTCTTCGGCAAACGCAAAGGTTGGGGCAAGGAGTCCTTTCATCCGCACAATCTGCCCATGACCATGCTGGGCGCGGGCATTCTTTGGTTCGGCTGGTTTGGTTTCAACGCAGGCAGCGCCCTGGCGGCAAATGGCGTCGCGGTCAACGCCTTCTTCACCACCCAGGTTGCCACCGGCGCGGCCCTGCTTTCCTGGCTGATCGCGGAATGGCTGACACAGGGTAAACCCACCACCCTTGGCGCCGCCTCCGGCGCCATCGCCGGCCTGGTCGCCATCACCCCGGGGGCCGGGTTTGTCGGCCCCATCTCGGCCGTGCTCATTGGCCTGGTGGCTGGCGCCCTGTGCTATTTTGCCGTTTTCGCCAAGAGCCGGCTCGGCTACGACGATGCCCTTGACGTGGTGGGAGTCCATGGCGTGGGCGGTCTCTGGGGCGCCCTGGCCACCGGTCTGTTCGCCACCACCGCCGTCAATTCCGCGGGCAAGAACGGCCTCTTCTTCGGAAATCCGCAGCTCCTCGGAATCCAGGCCATGGACGCTTTCACAACCATTGCCTACTCGGTTGTGGTAACATTCCTTATCCTCAAATTTGTTGATCTGGTGATCGGTCTCCGGGTGAGCGAGGAGGAAGAAGTACAGGGGCTGGATCTGACCCAGCACAGCGAAATCGGATACTCTCTCTAACAGCGCCGGCATTCCGGGGACAGGGGCCTCATGGCTCTTGAACCTCGGGCGCCGCACACTGCCACCGCGAAGAAAAGGAGAATTCATGAAGAAAATTGAAGCAATCATCAAACCGTTCAAGCTGGACGAGGTCAAGGATGCCTTGAACGAAATGGGCATCAAGGGCATGACCATTTCCGAGGTCAAGGGTTACGGACGCCAGAAAGGACACAAGGAAATCTATCGCGGCGCGGAATACATCGTCGATTTTATCCCCAAGGTCAAAATCGAAATCATTGTGGAAGCCGCCATGGTCGAGGCAGTGGTCAATCGGATCCGGGAAACCGCCAACACCGGCAAGATCGGGGACGGCAAGATCTTCGTCCTGCCGGTGGAAGAGGTTGTCCGCGTCCGCACGGGGGAAACCGGGAAAGAGGCCATCTAGACCGTCGTAACCGGCAGCAGCGCAGCGGCGTAAGGAGCCGTAACGAAATGAGCAAAAAAACTACAGATTATTTCCTGACGGCTCCTAAGTGATGGATGTTGAGCTGCGGGCAAAACGGGACGCCCTGGAGTATCTCTGGCGGCAGGGGCTGGGTGGCCAAGCCCTTCTCCACAAGCACTCGCAGCTCATCGACGACTATCTCATTTCCCTCTTCCGCAACTGCCCGGAAGCAGGCGAGGGAATGAGCCTTATTGCCCTTGGCGGTTATGGCCGGAAAGAGCTGTTTCCCTATTCGGACATCGACCTCCTTTTGCTCCATGCGCCCGAGGCGGAGGATCGTCTCGGGCCGGTAACGGAAGCCCTGTTTTATCCCCTCTGGGATGCGGGCCTTGAGGTCGGACACGGGGTGAGAACACAAAATGCCTGCCTGGCTGACGCCAGGCAGGACTTCTTTTTTCAGGTGGCGCTGCTGGACGCGCGCCACCTGGCGGGTTCACAAACGCTTTTCAGCTCCCTGCGAGAGGCGTTCCATCGGGAATTAATAGCGGGCCACCGACGGGATTTTCTGCAAAAGATGATGCAACACCGCGATGAGCGCCACCAACGGTACGGCATGCACAGCTACCAGCTGGAACCGAACATCAAGGAAAGCCGCGGCGGCTTTCGCGATATCCAGGCCATGATCTGGGTGAGCCGCGCCCTTTTCGGCCTGCAGGAACTGCGGGACATTGAAGAAGCCGGCCTGATCTCGCCCCAGGAAAGAGGCGCCTTTGCCCAGGCCTGGGACTCCCTGATCAAGGTCCGCAACCGACTCCACTACCTCAGCGGCCGGAAAAACGACCAGCTGTTTTTTGAACATCAGGAGGAAATGGCCAAGGCCTTCAAATACCCGGACACCCGGGGCACCTTGGGGGTTGAACGCTTCATGCAGGAGATTTACCGGCACCTGCAAACCATCGCCACAACCACCGATCTATTTTTTGAGCATGTCGATGAAACCCTGGGCTCGCCGCGCGTCAACCCGGCCGAACAGACCATCGAACCCGGAATCACGGTGCGCCAGGACCGTCTCCACCTTACCGACCCCGCGCTTATCGAAAAGCGCCCCTACCTGCTGATGCGCCTCTTTGCCCATTCCGGAAAAACGGGCCTTGAAATCCATCATCGCAGCAGAAAAATTGTTACCGCCAACCTGCACCTGATAGACGATAAACTCCGCCACTCGAAACGCATGGCCAAGGCATTTTCCGCTGTCCTGGAAAATGCCAAAGACGTTCTCGGGGTTCTTTCGGTCATGCTGGACACCGGACTGCTCACCGCCTACCTCCCGGAATTCGAGCAGATTCATGCCTTGGCCCAGCACGATGTCTATCATATTTTCACGGTTGACCGGCATCTCCTGCAAACCGTGGCGGAGCTGAAAAAACTTTCTCTCCGGAAAACGCCTTTCGCAGACGTCGAATCCCCCCATGTCCTTTCCCTGGCCGCGCTCCTGCACGACATCGGCAAGGGCCACCACGAAGATCACTCCCAGCGCGGCGGCAAACTGGCAGCCGGGATTGGCAAACGGTTGGGACTAACCGAAGCCGAAACAGCCTGCCTGCAATTTCTCGTGGAAAAACATCTTTTCCTCACCGTAACCGCCTTGCGCCGTGACCTTGAGGATGAGGCATTTCTCCAGCAATGCGCCGGCCAGATCCAGACGCCCGAACGCCTGGCCATGCTCTACCTGCTCTCCATCGCCGATGCCAAGGCCACCGGCCCCACAGCTTGGAGCGAATGGAAGGGAGCCCTCCTCCTGGAGATCTCCCTGAAAATAGCCCATCTGCTGGAACGGGAAGAAGTTGCCCTTCCCGACAAAAGACAAGGCGCCGGTTGGATGCTCGAACAGGTTCGTGCCTTGATGGGAAAAGCAACCCCGCCCGATTGCGAAATCCTGCCGGAGGAATACCTGCTGAGCTTTCCCCCGGCAGAGGTTGTCCACCACCTCCGGTTGCGCGAGGAACTGAAAAACGAAAAACAGGCCATCTTCGAACCCGCCGATCAGGGGCTGTTCTGGTCGGTCCTGATAATGGCCCATGACAGTACGGGTTTGCTGGCCAAGATCTGCGGCACTCTGGCCCTGCATGGCCTCAATGTGGTGAGCGCCCAAATCTTCACCTGGGAGGACGGCACTGCAGTGGATGTCCTCAATGTTCGCCCCACAGAGGAGCAGACCTACGCAAAGCAGGACTGGAAGGCGCTTGGCGAGGATCTCAATCTGGCCCTGAAAAACCGGCTGGGCCTCAGCCACCGGTTGGTCGAAAAATTCCGCACCACCTTCCGCGGAACCGGCCAAAAAAACGTGCAGGCAGCCCCGCGGGTTGTTATAGACAATAAGATCTCGGAACAGTATACGATCATTGAGGTTTTCGTCAATGACCGGCCCGGCCTGCTCTACGATATCACCCGAACCCTGGCCGATTTCGAAATCAACATCCACCGGGCCAGGATCAGTTCGGATGGCGATCAGGTGGTGGATGTTTTTTATACCCTTGACTCCTTTGCCACCAAGATCAACAATCCTTCGTTTCAGGACGAGATATCAAAGGCCCTTCTCCACATCGCGGAAAAGGGCACCGGAGCAAGGCAGCAATGGTAAGCCGTCGCACAGGAACAGCGCCAACCGCCCCCCGGTTGGCTTTGGCATATGCCCCCCCTTTTGAGTCGGGCGTGGGAGATTTTCAACCTTACCCTTCGGCACCAAAAAATAAGGAGAAACACAATGAGTGACAATTGCACCTGCGGTTGTGGCAACGACTACGACCAGACCCTGATGACCGTGCCCGAGCTTTTCGGCACCAACGTGTTCAACAACAAAACCATGAAGGAACGGCTGCCCAAGGAGACCTACAAGGCTCTGCAGAAAACCATCAACACCGGCTCAACCCTGCCGCCGGACGTCGCCTCGGTGGTGGCCAACGCCATGAAGGACTGGGCCATCGAAAAGGGCGCCAGCCATTACACCCACTGGTTCCAGCCCCTTACCGGCATCACCGCGGAAAAGCACGACTCCTTCATCTCCCCCACCGACGATGGCGGGGTGATCATGGAGTTTTCCGGCAAGCAGCTGATCCAGGGCGAGCCGGACGCCTCTTCCTTCCCCAGCGGCGGGTTGCGCGTCACCTTCGAGGCCCGCGGCTACACCGCCTGGGACTGCACCTCCCCCGCCTTCCTCAAGGAAGACGAATCCGGCGATGTGACCCTCTGCATCCCCACCGCCTTCTGCTCCTACAAGGGCGAGGCTCTGGACAAGAAAACCCCGCTGCTCCGCTCCATGAACGTCGTTTCCAAGCAGGCGTTGCGGGTGCTCAAGGCCATGGGCAACACCACCTCCAGCATCGTCACCTCCACGGTGGGCGCGGAGCAGGAATACTTCCTGGTGGAAAAAGAGTACTACCTGCAACGTCTCGACCTGATGACCTGCGGCCGCAGCCTGTTCGGCGCCCCCGCCCCCAAGGGCCAGGAGCTGGAAGACCAGTACTTCGGCGCCATCAAGGACCGGGTCTCCGCCTACATGAAGGATCTGGACATCGAGCTGTGGAAGATGGGCATCTCCTCCAAGACCAAGCACAACGAGGTTGCCCCGGCCCAGTTTGAGATGGCCCCGGTTTTCACCACCACTAACATGGCCACCGACCACAACCAGCTGGTCATGGAAACCATGCAGAAGGTGGCCCTGCGCCACGGCATGGTCTGTCTGCTGCACGAAAAGCCCTATGCCGGGATAAACGGCTCAGGCAAGCACAACAACTGGTCGCTCTCCACCGACGACGGCATCAACCTGCTTGATCCGGGCCAGACCCCCGAGGACAACGCCGTGTTCCTGGTCTTCCTCTCCGCCCTGATCAAGGCGGTGGACACCCATGCCGACATCATGCGCGCCACCTGCGGCAGCTCCGGCAACGACCACCGCTTGGGCGCCAACGAGGCTCCGCCCGCGATCATCTCCATGTTCCTCGGCCAGGAGCTCTCCGACGTACTGGAAAAGCTGGCCAAGGGCGAAAAGATCTGCAAGAAAGACGGCTGCCAAACCTTGAAGATCGGGGTTGACTCCCTGCCCGAGCTGCCCAAGGACAACACCGACCGCAACCGGACCTCGCCCTTCGCCTTCACCGGCAACAAGTTCGAGTTCCGCATGGTCGGCTCCGCCCAGTCTATCTCCGGCCCCAACGTGGCCCTGAACACCATTGCCGCCGAGGCCCTGGACGAAATCGCAACCCGGTTGGAGAAGGCCAAGGACGTGAACAAGGAGATCCTCGCCATCCTCAAGGAAACCATGGCCAAGCATGGCCGAATCATCTTCAACGGCAACAACTACTCCGCCGAGTGGGCCAAGGAGGCTGAAAAGCGCGGCCTGCCCAACATCCGCAACACCGTGGACGCGCTCAAGGCCTTTATCAGCCCCAAGGCAATCAAGCTCTTCGGCAAGTACAACGTGCTTTCCAAGGATGAGCTGCACTCCCGCTACGATATCTATGTGGAGCAGTACGCCAAGCACATCAACATCGAGGCCCTGACCGCCATCCAGATGACCAAACGCCAGTTCATTCCGGCGGCCATCCAGTTTGTCGCCGAACTTGGCGCCTCCCTGGCCGCAGCCGGCAAGTACGGCTCGGTGCAGAAGGGGTTGTTGGAAGAGGTTGGCAAGCATCTTGAGTCAGCAGGCAAGAAGGTGGCCAAACTGGAAGAGGAAACCAACAAGGCCCAGGGTATCGCTGCGGTGGATAAGCAGGGCGCCGCCTACCGCGACAAGGTATTCCCCGCCATAACCGCGCTGCGCGCAGACATCGACGCGCTTGAGGCCATTCTGCCGGCTGATCTCTGGCCGGTGCCGACCTACAGCGAGTTGCTGTTTAATCTGTAAGAGTACGGCGGCAAGGGGACGGGATTTGTTCCCGTTTCAGGCCGTTGCAATGTTGATCTAAAAAAGGAGGGAGTCGGTTGACTTCCTCCTTTTTTTCGTTATTGACAACCGATTAGAGGGATGAGATGGTTTTGGTGTTCTGATGTCGATCGACAATTGACAGCGACGTTTGTGTTTGCTGAGCAGGACAAGACATACAATTATTCAGGAAATCGAATGCCAACAGTAGATGAAAAAAGATTGAAGGGGAATTACGGGGCCTCTATCGTGATGGCACGTCTCAGTGGAGAATGTCTCGTAAGACCCGTCGCCGCAGACACAGATGTAGGCGTTGACCTATATTGTGAGACAGTAATCGAAGGGCAACCATTCCTCCACTTTTGGATTCAGGTCAAGGCGGGTGATCAGTGTAAGCAAGTCCCGAAGAATCACACAGCCAAGTGTCATTTCTCTGCTGACCACCTTGCATACTGGACTCGCCAACCAGTCCCAGTTTTTGCGGCACTCGTGCCGACGAGTTGGCCAGCTCAAGACGAACCATCTATCTATATTGTTGATATTACCAGCCAAGCTGTTTTCGGCACTATTCCTAGATCGCCGGAATCAGCCACACTCACCTCTGATCACGTTTGGCGCGCGGGAGACCAAGAGGCAGTCCGGGTGTTTCTCACAAAAACGGTTCCTACCACCACAGCTCGCCTTCAAATATCGAAGGGTTTAGTCGCAGATACACCTACGCCTGCCCCGCAATATGTCCGCGAGCGCCCGTTGGTCCCGGTTTTACGATTTAAAGAAACGATTCTTTATCAGTTGCGGACAACTGCCGCGAATTCAATACTTTTTATGCCTATGTCTGACAGAGAAACCACCGCCGACGCTAAATTCCGGCGTCTGTTAGCGAGTATCGTCGAACAGTTCGGTGATGACCCGCATTGGGAAAACTTCATGTCTCGTGCGCTTTCTAGCCATACTGACGGAAAATATGAGAATGCCTTGTCGATGTATGCGAAAGCAAGAAATTGCATTCAAGACGACGTAAACGTTCGCGATGAGCCGATGTGGCAAGAGAAAGTAAAAATAATCCAAGAACTAGAAGAAAGAGCACGTCGTAAAGAAAAAATCGCAGCGACTGGCCAACAAGACATTCCAGTGGATTTTTAAAAACGTTATGCCCTTGATGTCACTCGAAAGAAATAGTAGGAACATCATGCACCGAACATCACCACCGCAGCTAACCAGCCGCAGACCTCGCCCAGCTCGCAGGAAGCCCCCAACACATCCCCGGTTACCCCACCTAGTGCCTTGGTCGCCTTGAACCGGAGCCACAAGGCAGGCAGCATTGCCGCACCGATAATAATCAGGGTAGCCGACCAATTCCACCAGACAAGCGGCGTCAGCAGGAGACTGCCCAGCGCCAGTTCCCCCAAACCGACCTTACCGACAAAGGCGTGGCCGGTGCCGCTGGCTCGCGGGTATTGCACGCCGCAGGCCAGGGTGGCCATAGCCCAGCGGGCAGCCACCGGCACGGCGAACAGGACAAAGAAAAGGTGTTCCTCTCCGTTGACAAACAGTGCGGCAAGGCAGGCAACCTTCAGAACAAGCAGCACCACCAGCCCGATCACCCCAAAGGCACCTATAGCCGAATCCTTCATGATCGCCAGCCTGCGCTCCGGAGTCTGCCCGCCGCCCAGACCATCCAGCAGGTCAGCCAGGCCATCGAGGTGCAACCCCCTGGTCAGCCAGGCGCCAAGGGTCACCAGCAACACCGCGCTCACCAGCGGTGGCAGTCCGACCCAAACAAAAACCCAGGCTCCACCGGCAAGAAACCCACCAATCAGCCAACCGGCCAACGGGAAAAAAGCGGCACTCCGCCTGAGTCCGTCTGCGGGCAACTCCGCAGGCAGCCGGGCGGGCAGGATGGTGAGAAAGGCAATGGCGATCCGGGCGGCCAGCAGCATGGTGGTCAATCGGCCTCGCTCACCCCGGCCTCGCCGAACGTGGCCATCTCGTTCATGATCTTAAGCCCCGCCTCCACCAGATTCATGGTCAGGGCCGCGCCGGTTCCCTCGCCTAGCCGCAGGTCGAGGTGCAGCAGGGGGCTCAAGCCCATCTTCTCAAAGAAGATTTTGTGGCCCTGCTCCGCCGACATGTGGCTGAAGAAACAATAGTCCAAGACATGGGGGGCAAGGCGCAGGGCGACCAGGGCCCCGGCGCTGGAGATAAAGCCGTCCACCACCACCGGAATTTTGCTTCGAGCCGCCTCCAGAATACAGCCGCAGATGGCGGCGATCTCCAGGCCGCCCACCGCAGCCAGCGCCCCAAGGGGAGAATCCAGCCGTTCCCGGTTCACGGCCAGGGACTGCTCGATCACCGCAATCTTGTGTTGTAACGTTTCGTCATTGATCCCGGTGCCCCGGCCCGTCATCTCGGCCACCTTGGCCGGCAACAGGGCAGCAAAAAGCGCGGCGGACGGGGTGGTGTTGCCGATGCCCATGTCGCCGGTGCCCAGAATCTCTGCACCATCCTCAATGGCCTCGCGGGCCATCTCCATGCCGACCCCGATGGCAGCCACCGTCTCGTCGATACTCATGGCCGGCCCCTTAGCCATGTTGGCGGTTCCGGGCCGGACCTTGCATTGCCGCAACCCCTCGGCCTCAATCGGCACGGCCACGCCCACATCGATCACCCGCACCTCGGCCCCCACATGGCGGGCCAGCACATTGACCCCGGCTCCGCCGTTTAAAAAATTCAGGACCATCTGCGGAGTTACCTCCTGGGGGAAGGCGCTGATCCCCTCGGCCACCACCCCGTGGTCCCCGGCAAAGGTGAGGATGATCTTCTTGCCCACCTTGGCCGCAATGGTTCGCCGCATGGCGCAGGTTCTGGCTGCCAGCATCTCCAGCTTGCCAAGGCTGCCCAAGGGCTTGGTCAGATTATTCAGCTTGGCCTGAGCCTGGGCCAACACCGCTGCGCTTACAGGTTCAATGGCTGCGCATGCTGCCTGCAATTCTTCCGCTGTCCGTATCATGATTCCCTTCTCCTCTCTGCCTGAGCACGCGAAAAGCGGCAACAGGTTTTTTTATTTTTCGACAAAAGGCTGCCACGCCTCGGCAAGAAGCGATAGCGAGTCCTTCAGGTTTTTAAGGCTGTACATCTCCAAGGTGAGCACGCCGTCATACCCGGCTTCCGTCAGCCGCCTGCCCAGCATCCGGGCCTGCTCCGCATCGGCCAGGGCCTGATGGTCCCTGCCCGCATGCACACCATGATAGTGGATATGGTGGACCCGGGGCAACAGTCCCAATCCTTCTTCCAGATCATGGCCGTAGCGGACAAGATGCCCGATATCAAGACAGACTCCAAAGCCGTATTCCGTAACCATGGGGGCCACGAGCTCATAGGGATACTCGATATTTTCGACACCAACCAGCCTTTTCTCTTCCCCCAGAGTGGCAGCCAATTCGTGGAGTCCGGCCGCCAGATTATCGAGCCATTGCGCTTCGGGCAGATTCGGCTCCCTCGCCAGGTGCAGGTCAAAACTCTGCACCCCAAGAGGCGCCAGCACGGACATAAGCCGAAGAATCTCGAAAATTCCCTCCTGCCGCTCAGCCCTTGCCGCCGCGCCCAAGGCGAGGTCGGTGGGCAGGTGCGCGGTGTAGGTGAGACCGTGCTGGTCGGCACAATCCCGCAGCGCCTGCACATCCAGAGGCTGGGGTAGACGGCTTTTGGCCGCGCTTTCAAAAAAGAGCAACTGAACATCGTCCACCAGGGGCGCCAATACCCGGACGTTGCTCATGATATCCGCAGGCAGCACGCAGGAGGTTGCTCCAAGCCGCCACAGGCACCGTTCCTTTGAGATCATCGGCTGGCCCTGGACCCGAGAGTGACCACCTCGCCCACCCGGTCCTGGCGGGCGAGGGAGATAGCGGGCACCGGGCAGCTGCCCCGTTGAGCGCGCAGGGTTTCCAGAACAGCGGCCACCGCTTCCTGGGCAAGATGGGGCCGGTTGTTGGTTTCGCTGATGTGCGACAGGACCACATGTTCAAGGTTGTCATGGAGGATCTCGCGCAAGAACCCGGCAGCCTCGCCGTTGGCCAGATGCCCGGTCTTGCCCCGCACCCGCTGTTGCAGGGCTGGAGGATAGGGGCCGTTGCGGAGCAGCTCCGGGTCGTGGTTGCATTCAAGCACCAGCCCGTGGCAGTTGCTCAAGCGGTGCTGCATCAACTTGGACACCACCCCGGTATCGGTGCAATACCCCATGAGCAATCGGCCATTGTTCAAGAGGAATCCGACGGGGTCTGCCGCGTCATGGGAGATCGCATAGGGATGAATCTGGAAATCCTGAAAAACGAAGGTCTGACCCGTGACAAAGGGTTGGCATTGCGGAAGGTTATGCAAAACCGGCCCGGCCGCAGCCAGGGTCGGTTCATTGATAAAGACCGGAAGATGGTAGCGGCGGGAGAGAATCGCCGCCCCCTTGATATGGTCGCCGTGTTCGTGGGTAATGAGGAGGCCGGACAGGGTTTCCGCTCCGACCCCGATCTCGGCCAGCCGGTGCTCGATCTCCTTGCCGGAAAATCCGGCGTCGATCAAAAGCCGCGTCTGCCCGGACTCGACAAAGGTCGCATTGCCCTTGCTGCCGCTGCCTAAAACACAGAATCGCATGGATCACCAGGAAAAAGGTTAAAGGTTAAAGGCTTTCGGCTTTCTGTCCGCCTGGGCATGATCCTTTCTCCTTGCCCCTTTAGCCTTTCACCTGCCCCAGGCCCGTATGACCGAAGCCGCCATCCTGCCTCTGGGTCGCATCAAGCCTGTCCACCGCAATTACCGTGGCCCGGCAAACCGGCGCCAGCACCAGCTGGGCGATCCGGTCGCCCCTCCGGATGGTGAACGGCTCGCGCCCCAAGTTGATCAACCCGATCTTAACCTCCCCCCGGTAATCGGCATCAATGGTGCCGGGGCTGTTGACCACGGTGATCCCGTGCTTGATGGCCAGCCCGCTCCGGGGCCGCACCTGCAACTCATAGCCCGGGGCCAGGGCCACGGCAAACCCGGAAGGCAGCAGACGGATCTCCCCCGGGCCGATCACCACCGGCGCAACCACGGCCGCGGCCACATCCATGCCTGCGGCCAGTTCGGAATGGTAGGCAGGCAAAGGCAGATCAGCATGGCCTGCCGGGTCGAGCCAGGACAACCGGATAGTATGCGTTTCTTCTTCTTTCTGTGTTTCCATCATCTTCTACTCCAGGTCAAGGGAATGCCAGTCAACATCCTTGGCCTTGAGAGGGCCAAGAACCGTGGCAAACAACGGCTTACTGAAAAGAACCCCGGCCAGATCGGCTATATCCTCCCGCCGCACCTGATCAAAACCTGCGGCGACCTCATCAAAGGAGATATAGCGGCCAAAGGTCAGTTCGTTTCTGGCAATTCTGGTCATCCGGGACTCCATGTTCTCGGCGGAGAGGAAGATCCCGGCCTTGGCGTAATCCTTGGCGCGAACCAGCAACTCGCCGGAAACACTGCTCTGCCGCAACCCCTTGATTTCCCTGGCAACCAACGCCATGGCCTTGTTCACCACCGCCGGGTCAACCCCCAGGTACACGCCGAGATAGCCGCTGTCGGTAAACGAGGAGAGGTAGGAATAGATGGAGTAGGCCAGCCCCTCTTTCTCGCGAACCTCCTGAAAAAGCCGGGAACTCATGTTGCCGCCGAGAAGAACGTGCAGCAGATAGAGGGTATAGCGCTCAGGGGCCACAAGAGGCAGGCCATAGGTGCCAAGCACCAGATGCGCCTGCTCAAGGTTCTTTTTATAGAGCTTGCGCACCGGAGCAAGGAGTGCGGGCGGCTGCCGACGGGCGGCACCCTTGTCTGGCCCGGCCAGGGAACCAAGCAGCTTCTCCCAGAGATGACGGAACTGCTCGTGGTCCACATTGCCGGCGGCAGCGATAACAATCCTTTCCGGCGTGTACTGGCAGCGCATATACTCGCGCAACCCCGCGGAATCCATGGCCACCACCACTTCCTTGCGGCCAAGAACCGTATAGCCAAGGGGGTGCTCGCCCCAGAGACTGCGGGTAAACAGCTCATGAATCCGGTCATCCGGGGTGTCTTCCACCATGGAAATTTCCTGGAGCACCACTTCCCGCTCCCGGACCACCTCTTCCTCCTCAAAAAGCGAATGGAGGAAGATATCGCCAATGAGCCCGATGAGGTGTTCCACCTGGTCATCCAAAACCGTGGCGAAATAGGAGGTGGTCTCGCCGGAGGTGAAGGCGTTGGACATGCCGCCCAGAGTGTCGAATTCCTGGGCAATCTCCCGGGCCGTCCGGCTGGGCGTGCCCTTGAAGAGCATGTGCTCGACAAAATGGGCGCTCCCGTTGTTGTGGGGCTGTTCGTCGCGGGCGCCCACGTCCACCCAGATTCCTGCCGAAACCGTGCGGGAGGGAATCTTTTCGGTGATGATCCGGATGCCGTTGTCGAGCACGGTTTTCTGGTAGCTGTTGGCCACAATTTTCCTTGCAGGTTGCAGTGCGATACGGAAAAGGGGAAAGAGGGCCACGCCCCCCTTCCCCTTGGAAGAATCTAAAACATTACCCGAAGGCGGATCAGGAACCGGACTCCTCCTGAAGGACAGCCTTGCGGCTCA
>JAJZRF010000051.1 GCA_021847425.1 Deltaproteobacteria bacterium
CAATCAGCTTATCAATAAGGCTGGAAAGGATCTCCTCCCTGGCTTTCAGCAGGGTGGCCTCAACCTGGTCCGGCGGCGCCTCCTGGGTGATCCGGCGAAAAAGGGGGGCACCCTCCCGATTGAGATCACTAAAGGTAATAACATCATCGTTGACAATGGCGATGATGCGGTCCACCATCTCCGCCTGGACAACGGGCGGGCGGAAAAAAGCGAAAAGACACAGAGACAGGCATAAAACAGATAAAAAAAATTTCACTGATCCACTCATAACAGTCTGAAAATATTGTTTTTAATCTTATGAGACTTCTTAGCCGACAAATTCTACCACAGTCATTTTCAAATGTCATCTTCCGTGAGCAAGGCAAGAATTTTTTGCGCATTATTGAGTGTTTGCTCAGGCAGGGTCGAAGACTCTGTTTTCACGATCAGCCGGGCCTCGGGGGTGAAGCGCACCTGATTTTTGTATTTCTCAAGCAAGCGCATGATTCTGGCCGGAGTCACCGGCGTTTTTTCATGGAAGGAGAAAACAAGATTGTCAGGCCCCTGCTCCAGCTTGCTGATCCCCAACCGCCTGAGCAAGGTTTTCAGGGCCAGCACCTCAAACAGGTTGAGCGCTTCCTGGGGAAGTTGGCCGTAACGGTCGGCAAATTCATCCTTGAGGTCCATCAGCTCTTCCACCTGCTCCGCGTTGGTCAGGCGGCGGTAGGCAATATAGCGCTGTTCCGTGGCGGGGATATAACGCTCCGGGAGAAAGGCTGAAATCTTGAGATTGATTTCAGGCTCTATCTGCTCGGGGGTCTGGTCCATTGCCCCGCCTTTTCGCTTCAGGTCGAGAACGGTCTGTTGCAGCAGTTCAAGATACAGGTCATAGCCCACCGCGGCAATGTTGCCGCTTTGCGAAATTCCCAGGATATTGCCTCCGCCCCGGATCTGCAGGTCACTCATTGCCAGCTTGAAGCCGCCGCCCAGCTCGTTGTAATCCATGAGCGCCCGCAACCGCTGCTGGGCATCCTTGGACAGCCCATCCAAGGAGGGAACCAGCAGATAAGCATAGGCCTGCTCCCGGCCACGCCCCACCCTGCCGCGGAGTTGATAGATTTCGGCTAAGCCCAGCCGGTCCGCCCTGGTGATGACAATGGTGTTGGCGTTGGGAATATCAAGGCCGGATTCAATAATGGTGGTGCAGACCAGCACATCGATCTCCCGCTTGACAAAACGGACCATGATTTCCTCAAGCGCCTTTCCCGGCATCTGGCCATGGGCCACGGCCAGCCGGGCCTCAGGGACAAGCTTCTGCACCCTGGAAGCCATTTCCTGAATGGAGTGGACCCGGTTGTGGACGAGAAAAACCTGCCCGCCGCGCTGCAGCTCCCTCACCACCGCCTCCTTGATCACCAGCTCGTCATCGCGGGCCACAAATGTTTTCACCGGCCGCCTGAATTCGGGCGGCGAGCTGATCACGGAAAGGTCGCGGATACTGAGCAGGGAAAGTTGCAGGGTGCGGGGAATCGGAGTGGCGGTCAGGGTAAGAACATCCACCTGGCTTTTGAGTTTTTTGAGCTTTTCCTTGTGGGAGACGCCGAAACGATGCTCTTCGTCGATAATCAGGAGGCCGAGACGTCTGAAGACCACATCCTGGGATAAGAGCCGGTGGGTGCCGACCACGATATCGACCCTCCCCTCGCGCACCTCCCGGACAATCTGCTTCTGCTCCGCCGGGCTGCGGAAACGGGTGAGGCTTTCCACCCTGACCGGAAAGCCCTGCAGCCTTTCGCGGAAGGTGGCGGCATGCTGCTCGGCCAGGACCGTGGTCGGCACCAGAATGGCGACCTGAAAATTATCAGCCACCACCTTGAAGGCCGCCCGAATGGCAACCTCGGTCTTGCCGTAGCCCACATCCCCGCAGACCAGCCGGTCCATGGGCCGGGGCGCGGTCAGATCGTCGAGGACCTCGTTGATCGCCTTGAGCTGCCCAGGGGTCTCGTCATAGGGGAAGGACTCCTCCATCTCGTGGTACAACTCGTCCGGCGGCGAGAAGGCATACCCCTCCACCATGGCCCGCCGGGCATAAAGGCCGAGCAGATCCTGGGCCACCTTCCAGACCTCTTCCTTGACCTTTTCCCGCCGGCTCTGCCAGACCTTGCCGCCCAGCTTGTCAAGCTTCGGTTCGGTGTCGGAAAGCCCCTGGTACTTGCTGATCACCTTGAGCTGATCCACCGGCACATAGAGCTTGTCCTCGTCGCGGTAGACAAGCTGGAAAAAGTCGTTGGCTATGCCGCCCAGCACGATATTGACCAGCCCTTCATACCTGCCAAGTCCATGGGATGTGTGAACCACGATATCGCCGGCCTTAAGCTCGGCAAAGCTCACCGCCGGCCTGCTTCGCTGCACCCCTTTTTTTTTGCCCGGGCCCAGGCGAAGCTCACCGAAAAGTTCGCTTTCCGAAACCCAGTGCAAACGCGCCGCCGGCAGATCAAAGCCTGCGGCCAGAGGCGAATCCACCAAGACCACCTGACGGCCGGGAGAAGCACTCTCCTCCACCGGGGCTGGGGCGATGACAACCGGCAGATCGTATTGGTGGAGCAGTTCCGCCATGTGCTCCGCATGCCGCCGGGTCCGGCAGGCAAAAAAAACCGTATCTCCGGCCTCAAGCCAGGCGTGCAACTGCCGGGCCAGCTCGGGCATCATCCCCTGATTCTTTCGCTGCAGCTCAAGCTGCTGCCGGAGAAGAACATGGTTGCCGCAGGGGATCTCCAGGGTTTCACCCTCTTCCATGTCCGGATGGGCAAAATCGTAGAATCGCCCCTGCCGGAAACGGGCCAGCCGCTCAAGCCATTCACTTTGCGGCAAAAATATCCGGTCAGGCGGCAAGAGAGGCAGATGGGCACCGGAGGCCTCGGCGAAATTCGCGGCAATCCTTTCCCGGCAAAGGGCGAGACTTTCCGCTATTGCGGTCGGCGAGGAGAAGAAGATAATGGTCTCCTCCGGCAGATAATCAAGCACGGTCGAGGTCTGGGCGTGGAAGAGCGGCAGCAGAAATTCGATCCCGGGAAAACGCTGGCGATGCTGGAGGCAATCCTCCATGACCGTGGCCCGCCCGCTGTCCCAGGCAAAATCTCCGGCAAGGGCTTTGAAACGATCGACCAATCGGTGCAGCTCCTGATCCGCGGCAGGATAGAGAATATCACTTACCGGCAGGAGAACGATCTCCTCCAGTTCTTCGACCGAACGTTGGCTGATGGGATCAAACTTGCGGATGGATTCAACGGTGTCGCCGCAGAAATCAAGGCGGACAGGCATCTCGAAGCCTGCGGGAAAGATATCCAGAATGCCGCCACGCAGACTGAACTCGCCGACGGACTGCACCAGAGCCGAGGCATCGTAGCCGCAGGCGGCAAGGGAGGCGATCAGCCCTTCGAGGTCGGTATCTTCCCCCCGCATGACCAGCTCGGCCAGATTGGCAAGGGAGGTGCGGGGAAGAACCCTTCTCAGCAAGGCCTCAATGGACATGACCAGGATAAAGGGCTTATCGGCGCTGTGGATCTGAAACAGAACGGCAAGACGTTCGGCCACGGTCCGGCTGTCCGGCGACAACGGCGTATAAGGGGGAATTTCATGACCGGGGAAAAAGAGAACAGGGGCGTCGCTAAAAAGAGCGAGATCCTGCACAAGATGCTGGGCTGCGGTCTCACTTGGCGCAAGACAGAGGATAGGGCGGCGTCCGAGCCGGGCTGTGCGCCCAAGATGAAAGGCGGCGCCACTTCCCCGCAGACCTATGATATTAACGGAACGGCCCTCGGTGAAGAGGGCCGTCACTCTATTGTCCATTTGTTGTCTAAAGGCTGAAGAGAATGCCGGGGAAAAACGGCCAGCCCCTGGGGGCGGCCCATGGGCTAAAAACCTCCGCCGATGCTGAAATCCCAAACCCCCTGTTTTTCACCCTCTTTCGGAGCGAGGTTCCAACCCCATTCAAGACGCAGGGGACCCATGGGCGACAACCAGCGGAAGCCAAGGCCGGTACTGTAGCGAAGATTCGAAACACTCCAATCCTCCCCGGGGCCATAGACGTTGCCCAAATCAAAGAACACCAAGCCTTTCAGGCCGATATCCTTGACAATGGGGAAGATCCACTCCACGTTGCCATACCACATCTTGTCACCGCCGACCAGGTCGAGCCCGCCCGCTGAATTTGGCGCCGTGGGACTGATCTTGCTGTTGTCAAATCCCCGGATGGTGTTGATCCCGCCCAGATAAAACTTCTCGTATACCGGCAATTTGCCGGTCTCATTCTCGGAGACGTATCCCATGGAGCCCTTGAGGTGAAAGGTTGTCTCCCACCACAACGGATAGTACCAACCGGAGCTGGCCTCAAACTTGGTAAAGGCGCTGTCCCCTCCCAGAGGTCCGCCCGCCTGCTTGACGGAATAGGTGGTGAGCCAGCCCTTTGAAGGATCCGTGAGCTTATCCCTGGTGTCCTTGGAAACCCCGAGCCGGAGATAGCTTGTGGTCTTAATAGCCATGGATTCTACAATCAGATCGGATGCCGTGGGCAGAACATTCGAGAGGGTAGTGTCGTCAATGCCGTACCCCCAGCCAAGCTGCCACTTGTTCCAGATCGGATAGCCAAAGCGCAGGGCCGCACCGGTGGAATCCCGGGTATAACTGTCGTATATTCTGGACCATTTATAGATATCGTAGCCGAACAACAGTTGGGTATCGTTGAGATGGGGCTCTGTAAAGCTGAAGTTGTAGCGGTCGCTGTTGGCGCTTATGTTTGCTTGCAGAGAAACGCGCTGGCCCTTGCCAAGAAAGTTGTTCTCCGTGATCTCGCCCATGAACATGAGGTTATCCACCGAACTGTAACCGGCCCCGACACTGAAGGTGCCGGTGGCCTTTTCCTTGACATCGACCACGACATCCATCAGGTCCGGTTGCGCCGTGGCTACCGGAGTTACGTTCGCCTCTTCAAAATATTCAAGCCGTTGCAGCTTCTCGCTGCTCTTTCTGACCGCGCTTGCATCAAGCAGTCCACCCTCCTTGACCTGCATTTCCCGGCGGATGACCTTGTCTCTTGTTCTGGTGTTGCCTTTGATGATGATCCGGTTTATGTGCACCAGATCTCCCTTCGTAATCTTGAGGGTAACATCCATGCGTTTGTCTTCATCATTCTTGCTCAGCTTCGGGTCCACCTCGGCAAAGGCATAGCCGCTTTCCGCATAGCGATCCGTAAGGCGCAGAATATCATCCCGCAAGATTTTGCGGCTGAAGAACTTCTCCTTGCTCAACTTTATCAGGCTGAACAGCTCGTTTTTATCGCCGACGATATCCCCATCGAGCGCAATGGTGCCGACCCGGTAGCGGTCACCCTCCTGGATATCGAAGGTGACATAGAGCCAGTCGCCTTCCTCGGTGATCTCCGGCTCGCTGACCTTGGCCTCTATATAGCCGCTGTTTTGATACAAGGCCGCGATCCGGGAACGATCCTGCTCCAGCAGATCGCGCTTCAGTTTGCCCGACTCGGTAAACCAGGAGAGCAACCCTTTTTCCGAGGTGGTCATCTCCTTGCGCAACTCCTTCGCGCTGAAGGCCTTATTGCCGACAAAATGGATTCCCTTGATATACATCTTGACGCCTTCCACGATGTCAAACGTAACATTTACCTTGTCAGGAGTGACATAGTTGAGCTTGGCGGCAACGGTGGTCCGGTAGAAACCCTTATCCTTATAGAGCTTGCGGATTTTTTCGACGGAGGACTGCACCTCCTTGGTGTTGATGATGTTATTGGGGGAAACGCTCACCACCTCTTTTACATCTTTCTGATCAATCTCTTTTTCGCCGTTTATAATAACCTGGCCGATGACTGCTTTTTCCTTGACCTGAAAGGTAATGTCCTTACCTTTTTCCGTATCGGTTACAAGTATCTGCACATCATCAAAGTAGCCCATCTGAAAGATATTTTTCAAATCCGCCCGCAAAAGTTCCGGGGCATAGCGATCCCCGACCTGACTTTTTACCTGGCGCATGACGGCCCCCGAATCTATACGGGTGTTTCCGGCAACGGCGATGGAGTGGATGAGAAAATATTGACCGGTGTAGGAGAGAATGTCGTTGACCATCTGGGTCAGGGATTTCTGCAGCTCAGCCTCGTTGTTGCTGACCTGATAATAAAATTTGGGCGGCTTATTGCCGAGGATATCATAGACGACAAAGTCCAGACTGAGCTCCTCGCCAAGCTTGGTGATGCTGCCGGCCACCACATAGTTGACCGCAGGCGAGGTGGCCAATGGCTTCAGGGCCTCCGCTTTTGGGGGCCACTCCGCGTAGCCGAGCTTCTGTTTTACTTCCGCCCGGGGCAACAGAACCAGCCCTTTATTCTGCACAACCTCCAGCAGGGTCTTGTCGCTCAGGGCGGTAAGCTGATCAACCCCCGCCGGGGCATTGATCCGGGGGGGAAGCATAACGGTATTCGGCTCGGGGTCCGCGGCAGAAGCGTCCCCTGCCGACAACAGGATGCCCTGGGTCAGAACAAGAACAAGGGCTATAACAACAATCTTGATGGGCCCCCAAAAAACACGGGAGCGCAATATCTGCCGGGCTGGGTTGTCTTGTTTCATACTCTCGATTTCGCTATGAAGAGACTTGGGTGACCGCCCCCGGAAAATGCGGACGTGCTGGCGATCTGTTGGCGTATCAGAATTATCAGGCATTGGTCCTACTGTCAAGAATCTTTGCTGTTATCCCGGGTTTCATGCAAACCACCGTCTTGCAAAGTGAGGCAACGGCTCATCCGCCGGGCCAGATCAAGATTATGCGTCACCATGACCGTTGCCAGGGACAGGGTTTGGCTCAGCTCCCGGATAAGCTCAAAAACCTTAAGCCCGGATTTGGGATCGAGATTCCCGGTGGGCTCATCCGCAAGAAGAACCGCGGGCTTCATCACCAGGGCCCGGGCCAGGGCGACCCGCTGCTGCTCGCCGCCGGAAAGCTCTCCCACCTTGTGACTGGAACGATTCAAGACCCCGACCCGCTCCAGGAGAAACTCCCCATACCCGACAAGCTCTGACCATTGCTTCCCGGCGATAAGTCCGGGAAGCAGGACGTTTTCCAAGGCATTGAACTCCGGCAGCAGATGATGAAACTGAAAAACAAAACCAACAACCTGATTGCGGAACAGGGCCAACTGGTCAGCGGTTTTCTCAAAAACATTTTCACCATGGTAAAAAAGCTGCCCCTGGCTGGGCTGATCAAGGGCGCCCAGGATATGCAGCAGGGTTGTTTTTCCGGTGCCGGAAGCGCCTACCACCGCAACCATTTCCCCGGAGACCAGCCGAAGATTTACCCCGGCGAGAACCTGCAGGTTGCCGTGATTGCGGTATTCCTTGTAAATATCCCGCGCTTCAAAAAAGAAGGCTGGTTCTTGGACGCCATTGGCCATGGGCAACCTCCTTTATGGTCGAAATCGCAACAAGCCGCGATTACAACGGTTATCATTCTGTGCTTCTTTCAAGGTGGTCACAGGCCAGTGTCTTCGTTCCCTTTCCACGAGACCATCTTTACTCATAACGCAGGGCCACGGCCGGATCGACCTTGGCCGCCTGCCAGGAAGGATACAGGGTAGCCACCAGGGTAATGACCATTGCCGACAGGGCAATGAGGATGACATCCGAAGGCAGGACCAGCACCGGCAAGGTGGAAACCGGGTACACGTCGGGCAGCTTGATGAACTGGTAGCGGCTTAAGATAGCGCAGAGTCCCAAGCCCCCCAGCACTCCGAGAAAAGTGCCGGCAAGGCCGATAACCAGCCCCTCGTAGATGAAAATCCGCATGATACTGCCGGAGGTGGCGCCCATGGACTTCAGGATGGCGATATCCTTGTTCTTTTCCATGACCACCATGATCAGGGTGCTGACGATATTGAAGGCGGCGACCATGACGACAAGGGCCATGATCACGGAGAGCGCCGTTTTTTCCAGGGCCAGGGCGGAAAAAATGTTCCGGTTCATCCTCATCCAGTCCTTGGCGAAAAAATTCGGCCCCAGAACCTGTTCGATGCGCTTCGCAACCTGGCCCGCCTCATTGAGATCCCGGGTTTTCACCTCAAGACCATGCACCGCTCCGGGCAGATCGAAAAACTGCTGCGCCGTTGCCAGAGACACATAGGCAAGGCCGGAATCATACTCGTACATGCCGGTTTCAAAAATCCCGACAACCTGACAGGTAAAAAACTTGGGCAATACGCCCATGGGCGTCAGGGGCCCTGACGCCGAAATCAGCCGCACCCGGTCATCCATCGAAACATGCAGCTGGGCGGCAAGTTCCTTTCCCAGGATGATACCTGGCGGTCTTCTTGCCCCGTTGCTCTGCCCTGCCGCCAAGTCCGCGATTTTCCCTTGGCGCAGATGTTTTTCCAGGCTGAGCACGCCCTGGGCAGTGGCAGGATCAAGGCCGCGCAGCACCGCGCCGGTTCCGCCCTCGCCACTGGTAATCATGGCCTGGCTGTAAAGATAGGGCGTTACCCCGGTTACCCCCTTGACAGTGCGGACCTTTGCGGCAACCTCCTCGTAGTTTGTGATATCGCCGGTGTAATTCTGCACCACGACCTGGGAGTTGATGCCGAGAATTTTGTCCCGGAATTCGGAGGTAAAACCGGTCATCACGGCAAGAACCACAATAAGGGCCATGACCCCGACCATGACCCCGGCAATGGAGATCAGCGAAATAATCGAAATAAAGCCGTGCTTGCGCTTGGCCCTCAGGTACCGCAGGCAGACGAACCATTCAAAATACACAATTGCCCTCTCTTTCTGGAACAGTCCGAAAAAATGCGCCCCCCGCCGGCCTGCCGGCCAGTCGCATGGAAGCAGAATCGCGGGTTATTTGTTCTCCGGCCGCAGATGCGGGAAGAGGATAACGTCACGGATCGAGGGAGAGTCGGTCAGCAGCATAACCAGACGGTCGATGCCGATTCCCTCCCCTGCCGCGGGGGGCATGCCGTATTCCAGTGCCCGGACAAAATCCTCATCCATCTCGGGGAAGATTTCCTCGTCGTTGCCCCGGTCGGCAATCTGCTTTCCCAGCCGCTGCTTCTGATCAATGGGATCGTTGAGTTCGCTGAAGGCATTGGCTATTTCCCTCCCGGTCATGAAAAGCTCGAACCGGTCGGTAACCTCGGGATTCTTCTCGTTGCGGCGGGCCAGCGGCGAGACCTCGGTGGGGTACTGGGTCACAAAGGTGGGGTTGATCAGCTTTTCTTCCACCAGCAGTTCAAACAACTCGGTCTTGGCCTTGCCGTACCCGGCCAACGGCTCAAGGGCGATGCCCTTATCCAGGGCCAACTGCCGGGTGCGAGCCGGATCGGCCAGCACACCCTTGTCAACCCCGCCCACCTCCACGAGCGCCTCGTCCATGGTGTAGCGCTTCCAGGGCGGGGAAAGATCAACCTCCTGCCCCTGGTAGTTGACGACCATGGCGCCGGTAACCTCGGCGGCGACGTAGGAAACCATCTCCTCGGTGAGATCCATGAGATCCTCGTAGGTGGCAAAGGCCTGGTAGAACTCGAGCATGGTGAATTCGGGATTATGCCGGGTGGAAAGGCCCTCGTTCCTGAAATTGCGGTTGATCTCGAAGACCTTTTCAAAGCCCCCCACCAGCAACCGCTTGAGGTAGAGTTCCGGGGCAATGCGCAGGTAGAGATCCATGCCCAGGGCATTGTGATGGGTCTTGAAGGGCTTGGCCGTGGCCCCGCCGGCAATGGGCTGCATCATGGGGGTTTCAACCTCCATGAAGCCACGGTTCGTCAAGAAATCACGGATCAACCGGATAATCTCCACCCGTTTCCTGAATGTGTCGCGCACCTCCGGGTTCATGATCAGATCGACATAGCGCTGGCGATAGCGGGTTTCCACATCGGTGAGGCCGTGGAACTTCTCCGGCAATGGGCGCAGGGATTTGGTGATCGGCTTCAGCGTTGCCGCGTCGATGGTGAGTTCTCCGGTCTGGGTGCGGAACAGGACGCCGCCAAAACCGACGATATCGCCGAGATCGAGCTTCTTGAATATCTGGTAGGTTTCCACTCCAACCCCATCGCGCTTCACATACACCTGGATACGGCCTGTTTCATCCTGGATATGAAGAAAGGCCGCCTTGCCGAACTTGCGCAAGGCCATGATCCGGCCGGCAACCGATTTGATCCCCTCTTCCAGCGGCGCATCCGGGTTGTCGTTTTTCGCCAGGATATCGCTGATCCGATGACCGGGCTTGAAATCGTTGGCATAGAGATTTACCCCCAGCTCCGCCAGCTCCTGCGCCTTTTGGCGGCGCTGCTTTAAAACCTGATTCAATTCTTCCATTGTGCAATACTCAAACTTTTTTGATAGTGATTAGAGATAAAGATGGCAGGACAGTATCCGCGCCTACAGATATTTGTCGCGCAACAGCCTGGAAAGATCCCTGGTCAGGGCCAACACCTTTTTGGCGTGGGCCAAGGGCAGGGAGCCGGTTCCGCAGCTTGGGGTTATCAGGGTCCGGCGGAGCAGGGACTGATAATCCCAAGCGCCGTTGGAACTGCCGACAAGCTGAGCGGCCTGCGCCTCCCAGCGGACAAGAAGAGATTCCGCCGTCTCCTGCTCGATATATTCCTTTTCCGAGGTGGGCACGATACCCCAGGCGATAATGCCGCCCCGGTTCAGGAAGGCGTACAGCGCATCCTTGCAGGCGACAAGCTTGTCGAAAAACCCGTAGGCGTCAAAGCTGACGATATCAAGCGAGGTGGACAGGAGAAATTCCCAGTCCGTGTTGGCGCAGACATGAATGCCAACCATCCCGCCCGCTGCCTGGGCCGCACCGATAATCTCATTGAGTTCCTGGCCAAGCTCATCCAGGGAAACGCCAAGAAACGCCGAGGAGCCAAGGCCGGCCAGGGCCGGTTCGTCTATGAAAAGAATGACCGGGACCTGCGAGGCCGCAAGAAGCCGCACCTGCCAGGCGCCTTTGAGGGAAAGCCCCTTCACCGCCATCTCCCGGATGGCCGGCTCATAATAAGCAGCCCTCCCTTCCCGGTCATGGAGCCCGGTGAGCAGGGTGAACGGCCCGGTCATCTGCCCCTTGACCGCGGCCACGGCTTTTCCGGCAGCAGCGCCGCTTGCCCTGCTGTTAACAGCGACCGCCTCCTGCAGGGCAAAAAGGCCCGGGGCCCTGTCCCGGCTCACGGCAAAGGGCGAGTTCGGCAAAAGGCCCGGGTCTTCGAGGGCGGCAAGATACTGTTCGAAGTAGCTCAGCATCTCCTCGGCAAAGGTCTCGGTCTGGATATCGAAATAGGTGCGGCCAGCCTCTTCGATAAGCCCGGGCATCCCTTCGCTGAACTGGCTGAGCATCCCTTCCTTGGGGTTGCTCGGCAGTTGCGGCCACAGGGGGATGTCGGGGGTATGCTCGAAGATGAGGGAAAGCGCTTCACTGTGGTCTGTAACCGGCAGGCTGCCAATGAGGGTCGCCAGGCCATTTGCCTGGAACCGGAAGGAAGGATCGTTTTGGGTCATAGCTTTTTCCAGTATCGGGAAGGGCGCTACTGTTGTGCGCCCGAATGCAAGACAGGATGAAAAAAAGCAGGACTCCGCTTTTTTTCATCCTGCTAGCTATCAGCAATAGGGCGAAAAGTCAATGTATTTTGGGGGACAACGGTGCCTGGCCCGGGGCCGTTGCCCCCTTGACCGCTATAAAACGAATAGCCACAAACCCCACGAAAAAACACGAGAAACCTCAGCTTTCAATTCAGAAAAAGCGTACGGTTTATGAAATCTTTCGTGATTTTCGTGAGTTTCATGGCAATGAAAAATCAATCCACCGGGATTCCCCAGATCTCACGGGCATATTCCCGGATGGTCCGGTCGCTGGAAAATTTACCCATCCGGGCCACATTGAGGATGGACTTGCGGATCCAGTTCGGCTGATCGCGATACAGCTCGCCCACCTCTTTCTGGCAGCGGAGATAATCCTCCAGATCAAGCAACAGCAGGTAGGGATCGTTGAGATTGAGCAATCCCTCGACGATCGGGGCAAACAGGGTGGTGTCGCCCCGGCTGAAATAGCCGCTGCGGATGGAGTCCAGGGTGCGCTTCACCTCCGCGTTGTCGCGATACACGTCAAAGGCGTTGCGGCTTGGATTGCTCCGGGCCGCCTCGACCTCTTCCGTGGTCATGCCGAAGATGAACATATTCTCAGGCCCGACCTCCTCGCGGATCTCGATGTTGGCGCCGTCCAAGGTGCCGATGGTAAGGGCGCCGTTTAAGGAGAATTTCATGTTCCCGGTCCCGGAGGCCTCGGTGCCTGCGGTGGAGATCTGCTCGGAAAGGTCGGAGGCCGGGAAAATCTTTTCCGCGACAGACACGCCATAATTGGGAATGAACGCCACCTTGAGCCGGTCTCCCACCCGCGAATCATGGTTGACCACCTCGGCCACCGAATTGATCAGCTTGATGATCAGTTTCGCCTTGAAATACGAAGGCGCGGCCTTGCCTCCGAAAATAACGGTCCGGGCGGGAGAATCCGGGTCCTCCCCGTTGGCGATCCGGTGGTACAGGGTAATGACATGCAGAACATTGAGCAGCTGCCGCTTGTATTCGTGGAGCCGTTTCACCTGAACATCAAACATGGTGTTGGGGTTGACCACCACCCCGCATTCCTGCTTGATGGTGGCGGCCAACCGTTTCTTGTTCTCGGTTTTCACCTTGGCCCACTTTTTCTGGAACTTCGGCTGGTCCGCATAGGGCTCAAGATTCCGCAGGTAGTCAAGATTGGTGACCCATTCCCCGCCGATGGTATCGGTGATCAGTTCAGCCAGGCCGGGGTTGCACTTGAGCAGCCACCGCCGCTGGGTAATGCCGTTGGTTTTACAATTAAAGCGGCCCGGGTAGAACTCGTGGAAATTCTTAAAAAGCCGGGTCTTGAGAAGATGGGTGTGGAGTTCGGCCACCCCGTTGACCGAATGGCTGCCCACGATGGCCAGATACGCCATGCGCACCTTTTTCACCGGCCCCTCCTCGATGATGGACATGTCTCGGGAAAGATCGTCCCTGCCAGGATACCGGGCCGCGACCTCTTCGAGAAACTGGCGATTGATCTCGTAGATGATCTCAAGATGCCGGGGCAACACCTTGCCCATCAGTTCCACGGGCCAGCTTTCCAGGGCCTCCGGCATCAGGGTGTGATTGGTGTAGCCGAAGGTGCCGACGCAAATCTCCCAGGCCTTTTCCCAGGGAACCGCCTCTTCGTCCACCAAAAGCCGCATGAATTCGGGAATGGCAATGGACGGATGGGTATCATTGAGCTGCACGGCGATCTCGTCGGCGAAGGAATCAAAATCATCGTGCTTTTTCTTGTGCCGCCGGAGGATGTCCTGGAAGGTGGCGGCCACGAAAAAATACTGCTGCTTCAACCGCAGCTCCTGGCCCTGGCGGATATCATCCGAGGGATAAAGAACCTTGGAAATCGTTTCCGACTGCACCTTGTCCTGCACGGCCGAGATGTAGTCGCCCCGGTTGAACGAGCCGAGATCAAGCTCGCGGGAAGCCCTGGCTGTCCAAAGGCGCATGTTGATAACATTGTCATTGTTAAAACCGGGGACAAGAACATCACAGGCCATGGCCATGATCTCTTTCGTCTCGATCCACTCGGTCCGAAGCTCGCCCTTGTTGTTCCGGTACCGCTGCACCCTGCCGTAATACTTTACCGGATAGAGATTCTGGGGCCTTTCATATTCCCAGGGAGTGCCGTAGCGCAGCCAGTTGTCAGGATATTCCTTTTGGAATCCGTCAACGATGCGCTGATAAAAAAGACCGTATTCATAACGGATGCCATACCCGTAAGCCGGAACGCCCAGGGTTGCCAGGGAATCGAGAAAACAGGCGGCCAACCGGCCAAGGCCGCCGTTGCCGAGAGCGGCATCGTCCTCTTCCTCCCTGATCTCTTCAAGATCGTAGCCCATCTCCTGCATAACCCCGGCCATCTCATCATAAAAGCCGAGATTGATAAGGCTGTTGCCCAACGACCGCCCGATCAGAAACTCAAGAGACAGGTAGTAGACCCGTTTCTTGCCTTTTGCGTAATAGCCCTTTTGCGTTGCAATCCAGCGCTCGATCAGAAAATCCCGGATGGTGTAGGCCAGGGCCTTGTAAATATCCCTGCTCCCGGCCCGTTGGGGGTCACGGCCAAGAAAACTCAGGAGATGATGATTGATGGTGTTCAGCAAATCCTTTTTAGTGACCGACTTAAAAAGAGCACAGAATGGGCCTTGCGAGATCTTGTTGTTCATGGGTGCGGCCTGTTTCCTTGAATTTGACCTGCGTTAAAAGCAATCCTCCCAGCCTCTGCACAACACCTGTTCCGTTCAGGGTACAACGGGGCTTAAAAAACAGTCAAATTTATTTAGGGGCCGTTATGGAATGAGCTGTATTTCTTGCCCCTTGCATTACGGCCCCTTATGCCGTTATAACGGCGTTGCTGCAGCCTCGGCTTTAAGAAACGTCTTCACCCAGGCCAGGGCTTGTTCCCGGTCCGCCACCAACCCCTCCACCTGCGCCGTTATCAACCCCTCGAGGATTTCCTTGAAGACCGGGCCTGGCTCAAGCCCAAAGACGCCGATAAGATCATGCCCCGTGACCAGCGGCGTCCTGGCGAATACCGGCCGGATATAGTCCTCATAGACCCCATGCACCTCACGCATGAGCGCGGCCAGATTTTCCTCCATGCCCAAGGGCTTTCCCGGTCCCTGCCCGGCAAGGCTGTCCGCCATGGCCAGCAGGAAGAGGCCGGCCAGGTCATCGCCAACCGCCTTGACCAGACGCAGACAGGCCTTCCGGCTGATCCCGGTGCGCAACCGAGCATTGCTGAGATGAAACGGCCACATGTGCAGACCAATGAGCCGGGCCACCCGGTTGCGGTCATCCTTGGGCCAATGCAGTCTTTCGGCGATACCCTCAAAAATCGCGGCTCCGGCCTGATCGTGGTTATAAAAGGTTATCTTCTCTGCAATCAACCGATGCGTCTCCGGTTTGCCCAGGTCATGAAACAGGGCGGCCCATTTCAGCAAAACGCCCCGTCTTCCCTGGGCCGCCTCCCGGAACAGTCCGCCCTGCCCCGGAAAATACCCCTCCGGCTCCAGCAGGATTTTTTCCAGACAGCGCAAGGCCTCCAGGCTGTGTCCGAACACATCAAGATGGTGGCTGGCGGGCTGATAAAGCCCTCGCCCGGCAACAAGCTCCGGAAAGACAACCCACAGGAGCCCGCCCTCCGCCATGCGGCTGATCGTCTGCCAGGCATGGACCGAACCCATGATCAACCCAAGCTCATAGGCCACCCGCTCCATGGCCGTATGGGTCAGCAGCTCGCCATGGCCGGCAATGGCCGCCTCGGTCTGCGGGTCGATGGCAAAATCCAGGGTGGCCGCGAAGCGATAGGCCCGCAACAGCCGCAGGGGATCGGCCAGCAGATTGACCACAGCCGGGGTCCGGATTCGCTTCTGCGCAAGGTCGGCCATGCCGCCGAGAGGATCAATAACCGTAAGCGAAGCAAGGGTGCAGGTATCGGGGGCAAAAAGAACAGCCATGGCGTTGATGGTGAAATCCCGCTGGCAGAGGTCGTCTGCAATGGTGGTGGTGTGGTTTCTGAACCCGGAAAAATCAAGGGTGAGCCCCTGCCAGACAACCCTGGCCACGTCTTCCCACTCGTCAAGCAGGACAAAGGTGCCGCCCAGCAGAGCGCTGACCTCGCGGGCGCAGGCCACGGCGCCTGCCGGCACGGTGAAATCAAGATCCCTGGCCGCCACCCCCAGCAGCCAGTCCCGCACCGGTCCGCCCGCCACATACATGGGCTGCCCGGTGCGCTGCGCCACCTGGCCCAAGGCCCGGCGCAGCTCCTCGGGATACGTTTGCAGCCAATCTTGGGTCAATACCGTCGCCGCTAACACTGCTGCCATGGAACGCCTTACAGATACCTGACAATTTCCGCCAGGCTGGTTTCCAGCCGGCAGCAGACATCGTGGATATGGATGCTCTCCAGACTCAACGACTCGATCACCACCAGGGTTTCCGGCGGTAAGGCCCTGCCGAACCGCTCCCCTGCACAGCGGGCCACCTCCCGCACCGCGTCCTCGGCAAACTGCGGCAGGCTGTGCGAGGTGTAAACCAGTTGGGCCTCGTCGGTTCTTTTCAACAGATCCTGGGTCACATGCAGGGCCGCTTCCAGACAGGCCAGCAGCGCGGCGGTGGATGGAGAAAGTCCTGCCGATTGCAGGGAAAGGGTGGTTTGAGAGCGCTGCGAATGGGTGGGCAGGGGGCAATCATCCCCCTCCTTGCGAAACAGGGTCTGGTTGTACGCCTGGGTGCAAGGGCAGGCGGTGATGTGGGCCACGCCGACCCCGAACATGGCCACGCTTTCCAGCTCCTCCCCCTGCCCGGCCAGCTTCAGATCAAGGCTGACGGCAATGGAATCCACTGATTGCCTGCCGCTGACCCTGGCCGTTCTGATCAGCGGCAACTGCCCGGCCAGCCGCACCCTGCCGCTGCTCGCTCCCTGGCGCGCCATCATCTCCCGGCCAAGCTGCAAGCCATACTCGCGAAGATCGCTGAACTCCTTGTCATACAGGGCAGCGATAACCTCTTCCATGCGGGACATATGGATGCCCCGAACCTGCGCGGCCAGGTTGACCTCTAATCTGGCCGTAAATGGAATCAAGCCCTCGGGCAGCCTGACCCAAACGGTTTTCCCGCAGATGCCGACCTCCGGCAGAGGCAGCCCAAAGGAGGGCTGTTGCTGGGGGATGTCAATCCCTTCCGCCAGCACCCGGGCATGGTCTTGGGGGGAGATGGATGGTTTCAAATAAGCTCCTCCTCTTGCAGGGAAATATACCACTGCTGAATGGTCTGCCAATCCCCCTGTTGCCTGGTCCAGTCGGCCAGCGCCTGAAAACGGCGGAGCGCCTCGGACGAGGCCCCGGTCTCCGCCAGGGCAATGGAGACCGCAGCCAGCAAGGACTCAAGCCGCTCACTGTCCGCACAATTGCACAGACTGCCCCCATGGAGATAGCGCAGGGTGATGGGCTCCTCCCCGCAAAAACCAAAGGGAAACCGGTGGGCCAGCCGGATGAAAAAAGACCAGTCCTCGCCCAGCTCTCCGGCGCCAAAGCCGCCCACCGCGGCAAAGGCCTCGGTCTCCACCCCCATTGCCGAAGGGACCAAAAAACACCAGCGGGCCAGCCCGGCGAAACATTCACCCTCCACAGCCATCCCCGGCTCGGGAATGAAAAACTCCCCGCCCCCGAGATGGTCGCGGTTTCTGGTTACACCATAGGCCACCGGATAGCCTCGGGCCATGGTCCGCACCAGGCTTGCAACATGGCCCTCCAGCCAGACATCGTCCGAGTCAAGAAACATAACCACCTCGCCGCAGGCCGCGCTAACCCCGGCATTTCTCGCCAGACCCGGGCCAAGACCGGAGCGCCGCAGCAGCCGCACCTCGGGAAAGCGTGCAGCCACAAGGGCAGCGGTATGGTCCGTTGAGCCATCGTCCACGACAATGATCTCGCTCACCGGGGTGTCCTGAGCGAGCACACTGGCAATGGCCCGGCAGGTCATCTCCGGCCGGTTTTTCGTGGGGATTACGCAGCTGATCCGCATGGCCCGTGGTCGTCCCTCAATGATCTAACCCCTTGATTGCGCTCTGTGCTGGGCAGGAAGGCTCCCTGCCCAACCTCCAGCATAACACAAAAAAAAACCCTGCTCCAAGGGCGGGAGAAAAATAGAAAAAAAAGCTGGAGCTCACACGGAAAGAGGCACCACGCAATAACGCAGGATGCGGGCAGGTCTCGGCCGATTTTCTCTTTGACTTTCCATCCCCTGCCACATAGAATCATAAACGAGTCTTGAAACTAACGAGAAAAGTTGGGGGGATCCATTTTTTTCTCATAGCAGATCGTCAAGCGGGCTCTTGACCCCATAGCCCCCCTGGGCCAGGACATGGGTATAAATCATGGTCGTGGTCACGTCCTTGTGCCCGAGCAAGGCCTGAATAGTGCGGATATCCGTGCCGCGTTGCAGCAGATGGGTGGCAAAGCTGTGCCGGAATGTATGGGCGCTCACTTTCTTGCTGATTTCTCTTTGCCTGACGGCGGCCTTGATGGCCTTGTTGATGACGCTCGGGTCGACATGATGGCGGCGCACCTCGCCGCCGGCCCTGGGATCGGCTGACAGATCGCGGGCGGGAAAGACATACTGCCAGATCCATTCACGCTGAGCGCCGGGATACTTCTTCGCCAGGGCATGGGGCAAATAGACTTCGCCAAAACCGGCCTGAAGGTCTTTCTCGTTGAGCAGGCGAACCCGCTCAAGGTGATTTTCGAGCAGGGGAACAAGAGCAGCAGGCAAAGGAGTTACCCGGTCCTTGTCACCCTTGCCAGAATGGACCGTGATCTGCTTGTAACCGTAATCGATGTCCTTGACACGAAGCCGGACCGCTTCCATGATCCTGAGGCCGCTGCCATACAGCAGCTTGGTGACGAGTTGCGGTGTTCCGTGCATGAGGGAGAGAATGCCACTCACCTCCTCATGGGTGAGTACTTCGGGGACATTGGTTTTCTTTCGGGAACGAACGGCATCGATCTCCTTGTTCAGAGGCATTTTGAGGAATCGTCTGTACAAAAAGATCAATGCATTCATGGCCTGATTCTGAGTGGCCGGGGCGACATTTTCTTCACTGGCGAGATGGGTAAGGAAGGCTTCGATTTTCTTTTCTTCCTCGCCGTAAAGGTCTTCTCGCCTCGTCATATTATGGAAACGGATGAAGCGCTTGATCCAGTCACAATAGGCTCTCTCAGTGCGAATTGAATAGTGGTGCAACCGCATGAAGTCGCTGAGTTCATCGATAATTTTACGTTTTTTCGAATCTGCCATGGATGCACTCTCCGGACAAAAAAGGTTGCAAAACAGATGATAACAGGACAGGGCAATTATGCCCGATTTGGCGGTAATTATCAACTTATCAGGGCAAATTGACCTGATAATCAATGGTTAGCAGTATTATTTATCGCTTTAACTGTTAAAAAAATGAAATGAAATGAAATGAAAAAAATACAATTTATTGATCGAAAAACTGGTAAAATTTACCAAGAAATTGTTCCTTGCGAAAAATGGTT